>JAGWUW010000542.1 GCA_028868235.1 Betaproteobacteria bacterium
AGCCCGGCTATTTTTTTCAAAGTGTGGAATATGACACGGCCTACTCACCCAGCATCGCGTTATCGTGTCCGCAGGAGGTCAGAAACATGACAACATCTGCAAGCATCGTTCTTTTCAAGAACGAATTTGTCGCCACTCTGAGTGATGGTCGTCACATTCAACGCAACGAACTGCGTGAAATGGCTGCAGCACTGGCAAGCGAAGGCGTTCATGCCTGCGACGTCCAGTTTGAATGGAATGGCAGTGCCGGGCAACGCATGATTACTGCCGGGCAACAGGTAGCGATGCGTGCCGAAATTCGCCGCCAGGAAAGGTTGGCCGGGAAAGGGTTTGCCGTTGCAGCTTAGGTAGCATTTTATCCTCAGTGGAAAAACCCTACTAATAGTACGCTTGATTTTCTGTCTTGACTCAGCGATAGTCTTCCCTCATCTGATTTCTGCAAAAAAACCTGTTCCCATGACTGTTACCCGTACCCTCCGCTCCGCCGCTGCCTGCGCAGTGTCTCCGGTCGTTGTACGCGTAATTAAGGTAGGCGTCGTAACGCATGCGCCGTCGCGGATAGGGTAAGCAAAAGCAGCAAGGATTCACTAACCCCCGCCGGCGCAAACCGGCGGGGCTTTTGTTCTGGAGCCCGCCGGTTGAGCCACCAACCGAAAGGAAAAACCTCCATGACAGAAACTCTTACTGGCGCCCAGATCACCGTGCGGCTGCTTGAACGCCAAGGCATTCGTACTGTCGCCGGCATACCAGGTGGCGCCATCCTGCCCATCTATGATGCGCTCGGCCAATCGAGCCTGATTCACCATGTGCTGGCCCGTCACGAGCAGGGGGCCGGTTTCATGGCCCAGGGCATGGCCCGCGTCACAGGCCAACCCGCGGTCTGCCTTGCCTCCTCTGGACCCGGCGCCACCAATCTGTTAACTGCCATTGCGGATGCCAAGCTCGACTCAATCCCGCTAGTCGCGATTACCGGCCAAGTTCCCAAGGCGATGATCGGTACCGACGCTTTCCAAGAAGTGGACACCTACGGGCTGACGATTCCCATTACCAAGCACAATTTCCTCGTTTCCTCGGCCGACGAGTTGCTCGAGATAATTCCCCGCGCCTTCACCCTGGCCACTTCCGGCCGGCCAGGCCCTGTGCTGGTCGACATACCCAAAGATGTGCAGATGCAGGCAGTCGAGATCGCCGAGTGGCCAAGTCCGGGAATGCACAAAGAGGCGGCAGCCGCTGACGGCTGGGCCGTCTCCGAAGCGGCGGGCATGATCAATGCCGCCAAGCGGCCGATTCTTTATCTCGGCGGCGGTGTGGTGCACGCAGGCGCATCCGAACTCGCGGTCGAGTTGGCACAAAAAGCCGGCCTGCCGACTGTCATGACGCTGATGGCACTCGGTGCCATGCCAGTAGACCACGAACTTTCGCTGGGTATGCTCGGTATGCACGGCGCCCGTTACGCCAACCTGGCGCTGGATGAGTGCGACCTGCTGATCGCTGTCGGCGCACGCTTCGACGATCGGGCGACCGGCAAGGTCGCCGCTTTCTGCCCGCAAGCCAAGATCATCCATATCGACATCGACCCGGCGGAATTGGACAAAATCAAGATGGCTCACATCGGCATTACCGCCGACGTGCGGGAAGCTCTCGCCCGCCTGCTTCCGGCCGTTGTCATCAATCCGCGTAATGACTGGCGGCAGCGCGTCGATGCGCTAAAAGCTGAACATCCTTTTCAGATGCCGGATAGCGACAATCCGCTGTCTCATTTCGGACTGATCCGGACGGTCGCCACCTGCCTCGATGACGAAGCCATTATTGCCACCGATGTCGGTCAACACCAGATGT
>JAGWUW010000066.1 GCA_028868235.1 Betaproteobacteria bacterium
CGGCATTGTCGCCTATCTGGTCGAGAAAACCACTGCTACGCCTTCGGAGTGATTCGTGGCCGACTATCCTGCTGAACTCGTGCGCAACCGCACCCTGTTCGACGGCACCCCAGTCACCGTCCGCCCTATTCGTCCCGACGACAAGCCACTGGAACAGGATTTCGTCCAGCATCTTTCCGCCGATTCGCGCCATAAGCGATTCATGTCCACACTGAAGGAGCTACCGCCCGGCAAGCTCAAGTATCTGACCGAGATCGACTATGTGCGGCACCTAGCTCTGGTGGCAATCATCCAGTGCGATGGGAAAAACGTGGAAATTGGCGTGGCACGCTATGTCGCCGGCCCGATTGAAAACGAATGCGAATTTGCCATTGCCATCGACGACGCCTGGCAGGGTAGCGGGGTCGCCGGCATCCTGATGCTGTCGCTGATCGATGCAGCGCGGGCGCGCGGCATGCAAAAAATGGAAGCCTTCATCCTTGCCTCCAATGACAAGATGATCAAGTTTGCTCGTCAACTCGGCTTTGATGTCCGCCGCGACCCTGACGACCCTGGCATGATGCACGCGGTGCGTACGCTCTAAATCGCTCCGACCGATTGCCGCACGGAACCGCCCTCTCAATACAGTTGACCGATTCATGGCTCAGGTTTCCCTGCGGAAAACACTCCCTATCTAAACCAAAGTCTAATAGGCAGTCCAATTGTGCCTAGCTAAGCTCTGAGCACGCTTTTGGGGCACTTTCGGCCAGCCAGGATTGCTCGTCAGCGCATTTGGAACGAGCCACTGAAATGGCTAGACGAAAATATACACCGTGAGGATATAGCAGCTCCAAGCCTCCGGAGCACAGGTGCGATCTAACACAAAATCGATGATGCGCTTCAGGAGAGGGCTTGTCCTCAAGTCCCGGGCTAATTGCTTTGCACCTGTCTCGGCTTTCCCGGCGGACTTCATCAATACAGCGAATTCAAAAAAGGGGATGATGTTGCTCGTAAACACCAGTGGAATTTTTGGAGAAGGGCGTTGGCCGCTGAAACAACGGTTTTTGATAGCGATCGGAACGGCCGTTCTGGTCGCGCTGGTAACAATGTATGGCGTCCGCCTGATGGGAAAAGCGGCTACGTTTCACTTTCTCGAACGAAACCATATGGAGTTGGCGCTCCGCATCGACTCGGCCTTGAACCGTGTGGAGCAAGCGGCCCGCAACGCTTCCGATACGCGTATTGAAAAAATTTCAGCGCTTCTGCAGGAGGCGCGCCAGCTTGCGATTCGTGCCGACAACGAAGTTCTCGGCTTCGAACAGCAACTCTTGCGCATCTTGGGATTCGGCCCGCTCATAGACCTTCCTCAAAAAGACATAACTGACGTCGATGGCATGCTGGCGACTATCGCGGCCTTCCCTACCCAGAGTGGCCCTATGCCGGTGGAACTTGCCCAGAATCTGCGCCCGGGAATGGATGCGATGATGGCGAACTCGATGGCCTTTGCCCCTCTGACGGCAGACGCGGCGCACTTCATCAAGATATCCGTTTCCACCGTATCCACATTCTGTTCGCTGCTGCTGGTCGCAACTGCCCTGGCTCTGCGGCGACGTACCTTGCGCCCGCTGGCGGTTGCCGTCGAAGCAGCACAACGGGTCGCCTCGGGCGATCTCACCGGGCATTTGGAAGTCGTGGGCCGCGATGAGGCGGCACAGCTCATGAATGCGCTCCACAACATGAACGAGAGCCTCTCACAGTTGGTAACTGATGCCCGGCGGGATTCGAGCTTGATCGCCGAAAGCGCGAGCACTTTTCGCCAGCAGTCCGAAGCTGAGGCCGAGAAAGTCCGCAATCAGAGCGATGCGGTCGCCGCCATCTCCAGCACCATCGAAGAGCTCGCCACGAGCGTTGCTTCGGTTGCCGACCGCGCTGGCGAAGTACGCAACTTATCAGAGGAGAGCCTATCAGTCAGTCGCGAAGGATGGCGGAACATGGAGCAGCTCAGCACCAACATCGAGGAAATTCAACGTGCCGTTGAAGATATACGCAACACGACGGCAGCTTTCATGCGCAACACCGGTTCTATATCCGCATTGACCCAGCAAGTGAAGGCAATTGCCGAACAAACCAATCTTTTGGCACTCAATGCCGCAATCGAAGCCGCCCGAGCCGGAGAATCCGGCCGGGGCTTCGCCGTTGTGGCCGACGAGGTGCGGAAATTGGCGGAACAGTCCGGCCGTTCAGGAGCGGATATCGAAAACCTCACGAAGCTGCTCGACGAAAATTCACAGTCGGTCGCCAAATCCGTTGACCGCGGTGTTAATACCCTGCAGCACAGCCAGGAAAACATGACCAAGACGCTTTCGGCACTGCAAACGACTATTGCACGTGTCGAGGAGGCAAGCCAGGGGGTCGATGAGATCAGCCTGATGGTCAAGGAGCAAGCGTCAGCCAGCAACGACATCGCGCGCAATATGGAAGGGATTACTTCCGGTCTCGAAGCGACCTCCGCCAGCCTGGCAGTCACCCTGGATGCTTCGCGCGGACTTGATCAACTGGCCGAGCGCCTCAAATCATCAGTGGGGTCGTTCAAGGTCTAGCAAGCTCGTTGAGCAGCAAACGGAATTCAGGGCCACAAGCACGTTGTGGCCACTGTGCTTCCCTTTACGCATGAGCTCACGATAGCCAGCAAGGATCATCTAGACAATCGATTGAAAAATTCGCCCGAGATGGCGTGATCGCGCTTCAATTCGCCCGAACAATGGATTCAGATCGTCCGTCCAGTCCAAGCCCGCCGCGATGCAGGCTGAGTCCGACAGATCCATGAATTGCTTATGGCCGGCCATGCCCATACCGAGTGCGACCGCCAGAATTTCGGCTACGTGCACAATCGCTACCAGTCGGCCGGAAGCTGGATTTGGCTGGTAATGAACAGAAATTGCTTCAACGATCGAAGACGGCAGGCCCCACCCTGCCGCCAGGATGCTACCGATCTGGCAATGATCGACACCGAAATAGTGACGCTCGATTTCGATGGTCGACTCCCTTGCCTGCTCCGAGGCCTGTCGTGCCATCTGGAACTCGAGTGGATAAAAACGTGCCATCCAGAGAAAACCAATGTCGTGAAGCAAACCGGCCACCAAAGCGTAGTCCACCGAAACCAGCAAACTCTCCTGTAACGGCCTAAGCTTGGCCAGTTCCTGTGCGGCAACGCCAACTGCTACGCTGTGATCCCAATAGCCCCGGGGCACGCGTGTCTCGCGAGCAAAATCAGCCAGGCTCAGACTGATCACAATCTGCCGCAATCGCGACAAGCCGATCAGAGAGACCGCAACATGCATGTCGCGTAGCCCCTTGCGCCAACTGCCAGCCTTGGCTGCGCTGTTGGCGACGGACAACACGCGGGCAGTTATCACCGGATCGATCTCGACAAGCTCGATGAGTGCACTGACTGTCGCATTGTCATCATCTATCTTGGCGAGAATATCGGCCACCACCTTGGGGAAGGCCGGCAACAGGCTGGCCCGCTCGATAATCTCGTCTTCCGAAAGGCGTAACGGCATTACAGGCTCCGGTAGCGCAAAACGGCATCGCAGAGGGCCACAATGGCTGACCGGCTACCATCCGCCTGGCCAAACAAGCTATGAAGATACGCTCGGGTCGCCTGCTGATCAGCGGCTCGCTGCTCGTCACTACGAGGGTCATCCTCTTCGATACAGGCCCACTCGGCATTGCGTTGCGCGATTTGTGTCATGTTGGAATCGGTGAGTTGATGCCCAGCCGGGAGAGTGAACGTGGTCACACCCAACTCAGTGATAGCCAGCGGCGCACCGAGTACCATCCCTGACGCCACATCCTCAATCGGCAGGTAACGGATACGAGTTACCATCAACATCCACCCCAAATAACATAAGTTAATAATACAACAAAAATTATAAATTCAACTTTTTGCCATTAGTATAGGTTCATCGCAACGCCAAACATCCGAGGCGTCTTCGGCGCTAAAAATCTGTATCTAGATGTGATTGACCGAAAAAAACAGAGAAGAGAGTCTCTCCAGAAAATCATGAGTCACGATTCATGGTTTTCCCGCTGCATTGAAATGCCGGGTGCGCGATAGTGGTTACCAGTCCTGGGCATCAAGTAATTCAGGACAAACCGGCGGCAATCGCCCCGGTACCTCAACCGATAAAGGAGACTTTCGATGAAATGGGAAACCCCGACTGCCTGTGACTTCCGCTTCGGCTTCGAAATCACGATGTACATCGCCGCCCGCTAAACGGCTTGCCGCCATCCCACCGGATGGCGGCTTTTGCATAAAACCCATGAAACTGATCATTCTCGGTGCCGCGGCCGGCGGCGGTTTTCCGCAGTGGAACTGCAACTGCCACAACTGTGCCGGTGTGCGCGATGGCAGCGTCCAGGCCAAGCCGCGCACCCAATCGTCGATCTGCGTCGCTGCCGACGACAGTGCCGACTGGGCCCTACTCAATGCCTCGCCCGACATCCTGCAGCAGATCAAGGCCACCCGCGAACTGCAGCCCAACCGCGCCCTGCGCGATACCGGCATCGGCGGCATCCTGCTGGTCGACGGCCAGATCGACCACGCCACCGGCCTCTTCATGCTGCGCGAACAGAAGTCGCGCATGCCGCTGTGGTGCGCCGACCCGGTTTATGAAGACCTGACCACCGGCAACCCGGTGCTGCGCGTGCTCGAACACTATTGCGGCGTCGACCGTCAGGCCGTGCCGCTAAATGGCACCAGCTTCGCCATGCCCAAGGTCACCGGTCTCGAATTTTCCGTGCTGCCACTGGCCAGCAAGGCAGCGCCCTATTCGCCGCACCGCGAAGCCTCGGTGGACGGCGACAACATTGGCGTCACCATCACCGACAAGCAGAGCGGCCGCAAGCTGTTCTACGCCCCTGGCCTCGGAGCTCGCACCCCGGAAGTCTTCGCCCGCATGGCCGAAGCCGATTGCGTGATGGTCGACGGCACCTTCTGGACCGACGACGAAATGATCGCCGCCGGCCTGTCCACCAAGACCGCCCGCGACATCGGCCACCTGCCGCAATCCGGCGCCGGCGGCATGATGGACTGGCTGGACGAGCTGCCGAAGCACGTGCGCAAGATCCTCATCCACATCAACAACACCAATCCCATCCTCGACGAAGCCTCGCCGCAGCGGGCCGAATTGACCCGGCGCGGCATCGAAGTCGCCGAGGACGGCTGGCGCATCACCATCTAACGAGAGCCCCCATGATCCGAGCCGACATCCTTGCCGAATCCCACGACGCCGACGACGGCCGCCCGGCCTGGAGCCGTGAAGAATTCGAGGCGCAGCTGCGCGAGAACGGCAAGTCGTACCACATCCACCATCCGTTCAACGTCATGCTCAACACCGGCCGCGCGACGCCCGAGCAAATTCGTGGCTGGGTGGCCAACCGCTACTACTACCAGATCGCCATCCCGGTGAAGGACGCGGCAATCATGGCCAACTGCCCGGATCGCGAGGTTCGTCGCGGCTGGGTACAGCGCATTCTCGATCACGACGGTTTCGAATACGGCCTGCCCAATGGCGAAAAGCAATTCGACGCCGGTGGCATCGAGGCCTGGATCCGCCTCGGCGAGGCGGTTGGCCTGACGCGCGAGGAAATCGTCGATCTGCGCCACGTGCTGCCCGGCGTGCGCTTCGCCGTCGATGCCTACATCAACTTCGCCCGCCGCGCCCCTTGGCAGGAGGCCGTCTGCTCGTCGCTGACCGAACTCTTCGCGCCGACCATCCACCGCCAGCGCCTGGCCACCTGGCCAGAGCACTATCCGTGGATCGAGCCGGAAGGCCTGCAGTATTTCCGTAACCGCACCAGCCAAGCGCCGCGCGACGTGATCCAAGGCCTCAACGTCACCCTCGACTACTTCCGTACCCGCCCGATGCAGGAACGCGCCGTGCAGATCCTTAAGTTCAAGCTCGACATCCTGTGGGCCATGAACGACGTAATGGGCCAGCACTACGGCACCAACGGCGTGACCGGCACGCCGGAAGCCGAACGCAAGGCCGCGTGATGGACGGCATTCCCCGCCTCGGCCACGGCTTCCGCTTCCAGTGGGAGCCGGCGCAGAACTGCCATGTGCTGCTCTACCCGGAGGGGATGATCAAGCTGAACCAGAGCGCCGGAGAAATCCTGGCGCGCTGCAATGGCCAGCGCGATGTGACCGCCATCGTCGCCGACCTGGAAGCAGCTTTCACCACCAGCGGCCTGCGCCCCGATGTCGAAGCCTTCATCACCATGGCCATCGACAAACGCTGGCTACGGCTGGATACTGCCTCCGCATGAACGCTCCCGTCGCACCCGCCCCGACCGTCGGCCCGCCCATGTGGCTATTGGCCGAAGTCACCTACCGCTGCCCGCTGCATTGTGTCTTCTGCTACAACCCGGTCGACTTCGCCCAGCACGAGCAGGAACTTTCCACAGACGACTGGCTGCGCGTGCTGCGCGAAGGCCGCGAGCTGGGTGCCGTGCAATGCGGCTTTTCCGGTGGCGAACCGCTGCTGCGCGACGACCTGGAAATCCTGATCGGTGAAGCCCGGAAACTGGGTTATTACACCAACCTGATCACCTCCGGCGTCGGCCTGACCGAAGCGCGGCTCGATGCCTTCAAGGCCGCCGGCCTCGACCACATCCAGCTCTCCTTCCAGGATTCGACCAAGGAGATCAACGATTTCCTGACCCACACCCGCACCTTCGACCTCAAGCAACGAGTTGGCGACATGCTCAAGGCGCGCGGCTGGCCGATGGTCATGAACGTCGTCATCCACCGCCTGAACATCGAGCACATCGGCCGCATCATCGAGATGGCCGACGAACTGGGCGCCGAATACCTCGAACTGGCCAACACCCAGTACTACTCCTGGGCGCTTCTCAACCGCGACCAATTGATGCCCAGCCGCGAGCAACTCAAGCGCGCCGAGGAAATCACCAACGAGTGGAAGGCCAAGCTGGCCGACCGCATGCGCATCCTCTTCGTCGTGCCCGACTACCACGAAGGCAAGCCCAAGAAGTGCATGAACGGCTGGGGCAACGTCTTCCTGACCGTGACGCCGGACGGCACAGCCCTGCCCTGTCACACTGCCCGCATGCTGCCCGGCCTCTGCTTCCCGAACGTGCGCGAGCACAGCCTGCGCCACATCTGGTTCGAGTCGGAAGGCTTCAACCACTACCGCGGTACCGGCTGGATGAAGGAACCTTGCCAGAGCTGCGACCACAAGGAAGAAGACCTCGGCGGCTGCCGCTGCCAGGCCTATCTGCTGGCTGGCGATCCGAATGCCGCCGACCCGGTTTGCCCGAAAAGCCCTCACCATGAGCGGGTGCTCACCGCCTTGGAAAACGCCGAGAGTCTGAACCGGCAGACCCGACCGCTTATTTTTCGCGATCCGAAGGAAAGCTGGCGACTGATCCAGGAAGCCGAAACAACAGCACCAAGCGACTGAGCAGCCGGTTAGTCCATTCCTGAGGAAACTGGAAAACAACGGCCAAATTGGAATTCCCGAGTATTTAGGAGGCTGACTACTTGCTCACCGGAACAGTCATTCGGGACAGATGCCTTCATTCTTGCCGCCAACGGCAAGGCGATTGAGTTCGCCTACCAGACTGGCTTCAACGCCAAGCACGACGGGCGTAATGCACGCGATGCAGTCGCTGTTGATTGCGTTACTCATCTGGTTTGCCTGCGTCCTCCGGGAAAACAGCCGACATGGGAATTGATGCAAGAGAAGTTCGGCATGCTTTCGTTGCAGGCGAATTGCCTGTGACCGCATAATCCCGGAATGAATATCCGTTCAGTCAAGGCTATCGGCCCTCTACCCGCCCCGCTGTCGCCAACTGGCCACCTTGGCACTCATCACCCATTTGACTGCGGTGTGGCAATGACGGAGAACACTTGAGCGCAACAAAATCTGGAACTACAGCGCCCTCGCCTCCCCTCCAGTTACCGGGATCAGCAGTGGCAGCCATTGTCCCCAGGCGACCCGCGCTGCACCCAACACGTCGCCAGGGCCTACGCCTCGGCTTTGCTCTGCTGCTATCGATCCTGCTCCATACACTGCTGCTCAGCCTGACCTTGTTTGGCGACGAATTCGGCCTGCCCGGCCTCGTCTTTCCCTGGCAGATCCGAAGAATCGAAGTCCCCAACCTGCACGTCATGCTTTCCCCGGTTCCTGCTATCAACACAGAACCTGCCAGCCCCCCGGATCCCCTGCCGCTGGCGCTACACGAGACATCAAACGAACAATTGGCGGGCACCGCCGAACTGTCAGTGATGTTCCGATCGTCCACAGCCCCTCCGAAGTCAGCCACCGAGCCAATTCCTAAGCCCCCGGCTCGGGCAACGCCTCCCAGAGCTAAAGCTGCAGCGAAGGCCAGCCCGAAGCTAATGCAAGCAAGCCGAACCGTAATCGCCAATACGGAATCGGACGAGCTAGCCCCACCCAAACCATTTCCGGAATTAATTGCCATGGAGCAATCCCGGAGTGCTGACTTTGTCGTACCGGCGTCCCCCGAGGAACCGCCCCCTGTCCAATTGACAACGCCTAAGTATGCCAATAGCAGAAGCCAGTCGACAAACGAGTTCCCAGCTCCGGAGCAAGAGAGCGAAGAGGCCGAGCGAAGGGAAGTAGCCCGACAAACTGCAGCCAAGGAAGAAGCCGCCCGGGCTGAGGCAGCACGACTCGATACTGATCGACAGGATAAAGCCCGACAGGCCGCCATCAATGCGGAAGCGGCACGCGCCGAAGCAGTGCGCCGTGAGGCTGAACGACAGGAGGCTGCGCGACAAGCCGCCGCCAGGGAAGAAGTCGCACGGGCTGCGGCTGCCCGACTTGAAGCCGAACGACAGGAGGCTGCTCGGCAAGCCGCCGCCAAGGAAGAAGTCGCGCGGGCTGAGGCTGCCCGACTTGAAGCCGAACGACAGGAGGCTGCTCGGCAAGCTTCCGCCAGGGAAGAAGCCGCTCGGATGGAAGCAACCCGCCGCGAGGCGGTGCGACAAGCCGCCGCCAGGGAAGAAGTCGCACGGGCTGAGGCTGCCCGACGTGAAGCCGAGCGCCAGGAGGCTACCCGGCAGGCAGCCGCCAAGGAAGAAGCGGCAAAGGCCGAGGAAAAGCGTGAACAGGATGCAAGACGTGATGCCGCACGCCGGGCGATGGGACGCCAACTGGACGAGGAAGCAGCCCGCCGTGCTGAGACCGAAGAGGCAAGGCAGCGCTCACCTTCGTCAAGCCTCTTCCGCCGCGCCAGGCTATTCGGGCGCACCGACGCCAATGCCGAACTTGTCTGGTATGCGGAAGCCTGGGCCCAGAAGATTCAATTGAACATGGGTATCGAGATGGCACGCGAGGCGGCCAAACAGGCGCATACCGACCCAATGGTGACAGTCGCCATTCGAAGGGATGGTTCGGTGGAGTCGATCACCTTTGTTCGTTCCAGTGGCGTGCCTGCCATAGATGCAGCAATACGGCGCATCGTCGAAGCATATGCCCCCTATCAACCATT
>JAGWUW010000543.1 GCA_028868235.1 Betaproteobacteria bacterium
GGACGTCATTCCGCTCGGCCGCATGGATTCGATGCTGCACGCCCGCGACAAGCTCGACGCCGGCTACGCGGTGGGCATGCTGGCCGACCGCAGCCTGAGCAGCGATGCCACGGTTGACTGCGAGTTTCTCGGCAAACCGGCGCCGTTTCCGCTCGGCCCCTGGCGCATGGCCGCCATGCTGCGCCGCCCGGTTTTCTTCATGACCGGGCTTTATCTGGGCGGCAACCGCTACCAGTTGCATTTCGAGCCGCTGGTCGATTTTTCGCATACCCCGCGCGAAGAACGCGATGCGGCGATCCGCGCCGCCATGCAGCACTACGCCGACCGTCTGACCCATTATTGCCACCTGGCCCCGTACAACTGGTTCAACTTCTTCGATTTCTGGCAGAAAAAATGATCAAACGTCTCCTTGGCTGCCTGTTGCTGCTCGTCATCGCGCTACCGGCCAGCGCCGCCTTCGATATCGGCCAACTGATGGGTGACCTGGCCAAGCACAAGGGCGGCAAGGCCAAATTCGTCGAGAAGAAATACCTCGCCATCCTCGACAAGCCCGTCGTGTCGACAGGTGAAATGACCTATACGGCACCGGACCGTCTGGAAAAGCGAACGCTTACTCCGAAGATCGAAACCCTGCTCCTCGACAAGGACATCCTGTCCATCGAACGCGACAAGCAGAAGCTTTCCATCAACCTGGCCAACCAGCCGGAGGCGCTGGCCTTCGTGGATAGCATCCGCGGCACCCTGTCCGGCAACCGGGCCGCGTTGGAGAAAAACTATGCCCTGTATTTATCGGGCAACACTGACAAGTGGGTGCTTACTCTGCTACCCAGCGATCAAAAAATCGCCAGCATGGTCCAACGCATCACAGTCAGCGGCAGCAAAAATCAGGTGCGCGTCATCGAATACCTGCAGACTGACGGCGACCGTTCGGTGCTGAACATCGACCCGGTCGAGGCCAAATGACCCGCCAGGCCGGTCGTACCCTCGCCATCTGGCTGCTGGCCATGCTGGCCGGGGTAATCGTCGTCTGGAACAGCCATTTCTCGGCTGACATGTCCTTCTTCCTGCCGGCCAGGCCGAGCGCCGAGCAGCAGGTGCTGGTCGACCAGTTGAAGGAGGGCGTCGTTTCGCGCCTGCTCATGGTCGCCATTTCTGGCGGCGATGCGGCACAGCGCGCCGCCACTTCCCGCGATTTACGCGCCCGCCTGGAAAAGCTGCCCGAATTCGTCTCGGTGCAGAACGGCGAGGCCGGCAGTATGGCGGCCGATCGTGACTTCCTGTTCGCGCACCGCTACCTGCTCAGTCCGGCCGTCAAACCGGAACGCTTCACCGTAGAAGGCCTGCGCGAAGCGGTCGCCAACAGCATCGACCTGCTCGCCTCGCCGGCCGGCATGATGCTGAAGCCGCTGCTACCGCGCGACCCGACCGGCGAACTGGTTGAACTGATTTCCGGCCTCAATGCCGGCGCCCAGCCCAATGCCCGGGACGGCGTGTGGGCGTCGCGCGACGGCGAGCGGGCCATGCTGCTCATCCAGACCGCCGCACTCGGCTCCGACACTGACGGCCAGGAGCGTGCCATCGGTTTGATCCGCAGCGAATTCGCCAGCGCTGCACCGGATGCCACGCTCAGCCTGCAACTCTCCGGACCCGGGCTGTTCGCAGTCAAATCGCGGGAAACGATCAAGAGCGAAGTCAGCCGGCTGTCGACCATCAGCACCGTAGCCATCGTCGCCGTCCTCTTCTTCGTCTACCGCTCGTTGCGCCTGATGACCCTCGGCCTGTTGCCGGTAGTCAGCGGTGCGCTGGCCGGCGTCGTCGCCGTCAGCCTGGCCTA
>JAGWUW010000544.1 GCA_028868235.1 Betaproteobacteria bacterium
GGCAAAGACAAGGCCGCAAAGTGGGTGCCGGAAAGCCTGCCGCCAGAATCGGACAAGGCCGCAGCTCGTCACAGCAATGCGCTGGAGAAGCGCAACGAAGTCGATGCAGAGCTGGCCAAGGCCAACCAGGAACTTGGCGCGCTGAACGCCGAGGTGCGACGCTACAACGACGCCGCCGGCAAGGCCACCGAGCTGGCAGAACACGCCGGCAGAATCGACCGGATCAAGGCCAAGCTGGCCACCGACGAGGCGCAACTGGCCGAATGGCAGCAGAAGGTCACGGACACCCGCGCCAAGGCTGGAAAGGCGCAGGTCGATCCGACTGCCCCTGGCGAGTTCCTGCTGCGTGGGCTGGCCGCTGTCACCGATGAATTCCTTGTCGTGGCGCGTGACTATCCGGAACCCTTCAACGCCGACCTGATCAACCGCGCCGAGGCGCACATGGTCGAGTACAAGCGCCTGCATGGCTGGCCACACTCGTCGAAGGATCAGGCCGACCCGGAAGCTGTTGCCGCCCTGCCTGATTACGAAAATGCCCTGCGCCTGAGCGAGAGCGCCGTCACCAATGGCCGCCGCGATCTGGAAGCTGCCCAACAGGCCGCCGAGCAACTGGAAGCCATTGGCAAGAGCGAGAAGCCGGACACCGAGGCCGCCCAGGCGCTCGTGGCCGATCTGACGGCGAAGCGTGCAAGCTGGCAGGCTGACGCCGACAAGTACCGCGACATTGCCGACAAGCACGCACGCCGCGAGGCGCTGATCGAGCAGGCCGGCAAACACCATCAGGACGTGATCGACTGGACGGACATTGCCGACAAGCTGGCGCCGGATGGCATCCCCGCCACGCTACTGACCGAGGCGCTGTGGCCGATCAACGACCGCCTGGCGCAATCCGCCATCGTGTCCGAGTGGCCACGGGTAACGATCGACGACGATATGACGATCTACGCTTCGTTCCGCGAAGGCAATCAGCAGCAACGTCCCTACGCGCTGCTGTCGGAGTCGGAGAAGTGGCGCGCTGACGCCATGATCGCCGAGGCGATATCTCACCTGGCCGGCGTGAAGCTGCTGGTCCTCGATCGCTTCGACGTGCTGGATCTGGATGGCCGGAGCGACCTGCTTTTCTGGCTGGAGGATTTAGCAGCACAGGGCGAGATTGAGACGGCGCTGATCTTCGGCACGCTCAAGGGCCTACCCGCACAACTGCCGGCAGCCGTCGGCGCCTACTGGATTGACAACGGCATTGCCGGCCAATTGGAGCAAGCAGCATGAACGCCATTATTTTCGACACCGAAACCACCGGCACCAACGAGCCGGCCATCATCGAGGCGGCATGGATTCGCCTGAATGATCCTTACACCCTTGCCATCATGGAATCGTTCGAGCAGCGCTACAACCCGGGCAAGCCGATCGAGCTAGGCGCGCTGGCGACGCATCACATCCTCGACGAGGAGCTGATCGACTGCCCGCCGTCTTCCGCTTTCCACCTGCCTGCTGATGTGCAGTACCTGATCGGCCACAACGTCGATTACGACTGGAAGGTGGCCGGCGAGCCGAACGTGAAGCGCATTTGCACGCTGGCCATGAGTCGGTATCTGTTCCCGGAGGCAGACAGCCACACGCAGTCGGCAATGATCTACATGTTTGAGCGCGATCAGGCCAAGTCGATGCTGCGCAATGCCCACTCTGCCGGCGACGACGTGCGCAACTGCCGCGTGGTCCTCGACTACCTCCTGAACCAGCTGAACAACGTTGCAGGTCTTGAGATTAGCAGCGTTACAGAGCTGACCACCTGGGAGGATATCTGGCAATTCAGCGAGAAAGCCCGCATCCCC
>JAGWUW010000545.1 GCA_028868235.1 Betaproteobacteria bacterium
GTCAGCAGCTTGACGCGGGGATCACTGCCGAAATGCTCGGCCACCCGCGCGCTGGTGGCATCCTTGGAGCCATCGTCGGCGACGATGATCTCCAGCGCCGGATAGTCGCTCGCGAGCACGGTCTGGATCGATGAGACGATCACCGCCTCTTCGTTATAGGCAGGAATGATCACCGATACAGGCGGCTGCGGTGCATTGGCATAGCGGCTCTTGTCTGCCTTGCGGTCCAGCAGCGCCAGTACGGTCATGAACACGGCGCGGGCAATGCCCAGCGCAATGGCAAAGAAGAACAGCCAGCGGATGGCATAGCCGATCGCGCCAATAGTAAGAAAAATTCCAACGTCGGCATCGACTGCCGCTCTGTCCGCCCCGCTGATCGGCGGCATCACCGCATCGTGGCTGAGCCCGGCAAGCTCTGCCACGCTGACCAGCTGATAGCCCTTCGCGCGCAAGCCATCGATGATCTGCGGCAGCGCCGCCACTGTCTGTTCGCGATTACCGCCGCCATCGTGGAGCAAAACGATATTGGCGCTGTGCGTTTCACTGCCAGCCTCGATCTGGGCGATAGTATTGCGCGCGATCGCGTCAGCCCCCGGGGTCTTCCAGTCGCCCGGATCGACATGCAGCCCGACAATTGTATAGCCGCGCTCTTGGGCTATTTCGGCAGGACGGAGTTCATCTGCAGTCGATGGTTCGGCGTCACCAAAATAAGGCGCGCGGAAAAGACGCAGGGAGCGCCCCGTGTAGGATTCGATCAGCCGTCGCGTCGCATTGAGTTCCAGTCGCGTTCCGAAATCGGATTCCTGTGCCAGATTGGGGTGGGAGAAGCTGTGATTTCCCAGTTCGAAGCCGTCGGCGACAATCCGGCGGACGATGCCTGGATGCTCGATCACATTCTCGCCGATAACGAAGAAGGCGGCCGGAGCCTTCTTGCTTTCAAGTATGCTGAGTATTTTGGGCGTATAGAGCGGATCCGGTCCGTCATCGAAAGTGAGGGCGATCTTCTTGGGGTCAGCTCCTCCGGTCCGGCGCACCACATAGGGACTGGGCAGTACCTTGTAGGTCTCGTCTGCAATTGTCCCGTTGGCGCCCCAGACGATCTCGCGCACGCCGCCTCTGGGTTCGGCCTCGATACGCAGGATTTCGCCCCTGCCTTCGATGTCGGTCCCGTTCGACGCGGGAATCTGTTCGAGCGCGGGCCGCTTGCCGCTCCGCGATGCTGCCAGAACGTCCCAGAAGTGAGGGTCTTCGCTACCGAGACGCCACAGGGCCACGCCCTTGATGCCTTGCAACTGCACCAGCTGGTTCCAGTTGGTTACCGCGTCCATCATCCACACGGTGTGCTTGTGGGTGCCAGTCTCGTCGGTATCCTCATAGGCAAAGCCGGAATTGCCACTGACCGTATCGAACATTGGCATAGCCTCGCTCTCGCGCGCTTCCTGCCAGGCTTCCGCGATGGTCATGGCGTCGGCAATTCCATCGTGCCAATCGTAACCGTAGGAACCGATGGCGACGATCAGCTTGTCGGCGGGAACATCGCGCCGGGCGATGGCGAGTTGTTCGTTGAACCAGTTTTGCGCCGCGATCGGGCCGGGAGTGCCCCCCTGCCAGTGATCGTCATAGTTCATGAAGATCACATCATCCACTGCCGCAGCAAAGCGCGCGAGATTCCAGGCAGGCTCGCCTGCCGGGACTGTGACTGTCAATCTGAGGCCAGCGCCGGCGAACTTTTCGTGCGCCCGCACCAACATGGCCTCATAGGCGGGTAGTGCCGTGTTTGGCATGTTCTCGATATCGAAGCAGGCACCATTCCAGCCGAGCGCCTTCACAG
>JAGWUW010000546.1 GCA_028868235.1 Betaproteobacteria bacterium
GAACGTGCCCCAGTGATCAAACATCGCATGCGATACGGTAAAACCGCCGGCCTGTCGATGCTCGGCCTGCTTGAACTGATCACCGATTGCACAGCTGCCTGTGTTCGCGTAGTCATTCAAGCAATATTGAAAATTGGACCATAGATCGAGGCTGGATTTGAGCCACCAAACGCCGGCCTTAGTCTGCGCCTGGACCCATCGCTTAACCCATTCGCCAGAGAGACTGTAGCGACTGGTTTCACCGCCGCTTGTCGTATCGAGCGAGCCGAAGCGGCCAACCAATCCGCTATCGACGGCACGCTGGGCGACCTGGTCAGTAGAGATCCATTGGCCGCGATAAGCCATGCCCGTCAATGAAAATCCGTCATCGCGCGTACCCTGACTGTAGCGCAGGACGCCATTGAACTTGCGGTAATTCTCAGCTACTGCCCACGGCCCGTCGTTATGGAACAGCTCCAGACCATAAAGCAGATTGCCGCTGCCCACTACGGGCGATCCGGCCAACAGGCTGCGCACATAACCATGACCGCCAAAAGTCATTTCCGCCAACGACCTATCCATACGGCGGAAATAGTCGAAATGCGCCGCGCCGGCCGACGAAAAATCTCCTTCCTCAGCAAAATAGGGCCCCTTGCGGAAGGTGATGCGATCGACCAGCTCGGGAATCAAGAAATTGAGATCGGTATAGCCTTGACCGTGGGCATGGGTTGGCATGTTGACCGGCACACCGCCTACGGTAGTGGCGAAATCTGTGCCATGGTCGAGGTTGAAGCCGCGCAGGAAATACTGGTTGGCCTTGCCGTCGCCTGCATGCTGGGTGACGATCAAACCAGGTACCATTTCCAGGACGTCACCCGGGCGCAGGATAGGCACCGCTTCCAGGCGCTGACCAGAGACCACTCCTTCGCTACCGGTGCTAGCGATGCCCTCCAGGCTCTCAGCCCTGGCACGTACTTCGACGGCAGTTAACTCGGTTGATTCGTGCGCCCCCACACCGCCCACCGCCAGCAAAATATAGGGACCAATTAGTTTTCTTCTTACGCTCATCGCGAACAAAAGCCAGCTTACCCTGCTCTCCCGCGAATCAGGGCTACGCCGGAACCGGGCGCCGCGTTAGACGGACGGCCGCGATGAAGCTAACCGCGATGATCGCCACTAGCGTCAATCCGAAAATCAACTCCTTGCCTTCGCTCCACGCATCGATGGCCGGCGACAGCATCTTCGCAGCGCCGAAGGCAGCGACCAGCAGGCTTACACTGGAAACAACCAAGCCCATGACCCGTGAGGTAATCAGCGCCACCTGGTCGGCGCGGGCAATGAGACGGGAGATCCACAGACCGTTGATGCCATCGGTCAGTAACATGCCAAGCATAAATAACGCAGCAAGCAACGCGGCGTGCAGCGAACCGCCGAATTGCGTGGCGGTCAGCGCGAAGAAGGCCGCTTGCGACAGGGTGTCAAAGGACAGCGCGAACAGCGCACCGACCAAGGCCACCAGTCCGGGATGCGAGACATGACGCAGACTACCCAGCAAGCACCCCTTGATGCCCACAGGCTGAACAACTTCATGCGGCTCAGTGCGCAGAACAGCGGCCAGGTTCAGGCTGCCCAACGCGACCAGAAAGCCAATGGAGACGACGGCGCCGAAGGTGCCGAACCACGCCGGCACTTCCCACCGGTCGGCCAGCGCCGAAACGCCGAGAGCGATGGCCATGACGACCGCACCATGGCCGAGGGAAAACAGCGTACCGCAATAGCGCGCCAAGCCTGGCCTGATGCGGGCGTTGTAGCGAGTCAGGCCATCGATGGTTGCTAAATGGTCGGCATCAAA
>JAGWUW010000547.1 GCA_028868235.1 Betaproteobacteria bacterium
CCAGCGCAGTCCCCAATGTCTGGGAGAACATAATCGTCAGCCAGTAGAAGGCTTCCGCCTTAACGTGAAAGAGACGGCTCCCAAGGCGACCGAGAACCTGACCAGTGAAGGTCATTGGTTTGAAGGGATGGCGAATCAGGCGACGGCGGGGATGAAGCCGAAGCGAGTCAGTGCCTTGATCCAGCGAGGGGCATTGCGTCGAACGGAAAGTGCTTCATAGTCGGTGGCGGAATCCCGGTAGTGTTCGCGCCGTTTGATCATGAAGAAGAGGGTACGCAGAATCTTGTGTGCCAAAGCGACGATGGAGCGTTTGTGGCCGCGCCGAACGAGGAGGGATTTGAACTTCGACTGGAAGACAGATGTGGTGCGACTGGCGGCATGAGCGAACTCGCAGAGCAAGCGCCGGACATAGAGGTTGCCCTTACGGACGCGTCCGGATTTGCGCTTGCCTGCCGACTCGTTGTTGCCGGGGCAAATGCCGACCCAGGAGGCCAAGCGATCTGCAGTCCCGAAAGCATCCATATCGGTGCCAATTTCCACCAGCAGCATGGCCGCACCGATGAGATCGACTCCCGGCAAGGTTTGCAGCAATGCCAGGGTGTTTTGCTCATCCTTCAGTCCATCCAGAAGTCGCGCGTCGAAGCGAGCGATACGGGCTTCAATCTCCTCGACATGTCGCATCAGTTCGTCGAGAACGAAACGGTGGCTGTCGGTCAGTTCCCCTTGCAAGGCATCGAAGATTTCCTCGCGACTGGCCTTGAGTCGCCGACTGGCGAATTGGAGCACCTCGTTGGGCGGTTGGCCAAGGATGATCGCTTTGACCATGGCGCGTGCCGACTGGCCGTGAAGATCGCTGACCACCACGCCAAGACGAATGCCACCATCGGTGAGCACCTTGTGCAGGCGGTTCTTCTCGGAGGCCAGTTGCCCCACCAGTTTCTGCCGCTGTCGCGAGATCAGTCGCAACTCCCGCAGCAGCATCGGTGGCACGAACGAGCCGCGCAGCAGTCCGGCGCGAGCCAGGGTGGCGAGCCACTGCGCATCGCCGACATCGGTCTTGCGACCGGGAACGTTCTTGACGTGCCGGGCATTGACGACCTGCCCGCGAATACCAACGGCCTCAAGCGCAGCATACGGGCTCTTCCAGTAGATGCCCGTGCTTTCCATTACCACTTCGTCAGGCAGAAGCGATGCCGCCCAATCCGCCAACGCACGGCGATCCCGCTTGAAGGCACCGAACCGCCGCTGCTCGATGCGCGTTGTGCCGTCGGCCTCTTCGATGATCGCACAGGCCGTAATCTGTGCCTGATGCACATCGAGGCCGATGACGCGTTTGTGAAGCGCTACCAGTTCCATACCACCTCCGTTCAAGTTACACTCAAAGGCGGAAGGTGGCAGGTGCCTGAACTGAAAGTGCCTGAAGGCGACAAGTCGCCCACGGCCTGTTTAACGTGCGCTCTCTATGGATGCAATCCGGGGTTCGAGTCAGTTCGGCGGGTCACGTTAGGTTGCGGGGTCAAGCCACCAAAAATTTGCGCGACCTTTTCCCGCCACCTTCCACCCCGAATTCTCTTTCATCATCAGGGGTGGCGCCTGTCGCAATGATCGTTAGGGCCGGTTGCCGTATCCGGATAATCCGACCAGTAGCCGGAACAGCGAGTAAGACCAGCGGCCTAGCTGGCGTTGCCACCAGGCTTGTTCTTGCCACTGGTTTGCCCGGACTTCCTGGGCTCCTGTCTTCAGTGTTTCTGACAGATGGTCGCGCAGCTCGCTGGCAAAAGCACCATTGCGGATCACGACATTGGCTTCGCGCGCGAGCAGGAGGCTGAA
>JAGWUW010000548.1 GCA_028868235.1 Betaproteobacteria bacterium
AAGGCCTTGATGTTGAAAACGAATCCCGGCGGAGTGCGTTCCGCCCAGTGCTGGGCGGTGCTCACCGAGGGGATGGCGTAGTAGCTGGTATCGACTTCCACCAGGTTGAACTGGGAGGCATAAAAGCGCAGCCACGCTTCGGGCGACTTCGCGCTTGCCGGGTAGAACTTGCCGCTCTCCAGCAGCGTCTTGTCCGTCCAGGATGCCGTTCCGACCAGCCAGATCATGGGTACCTCCTCCGCGCATCCTAGCCACGTTCTTCTCGAGAAAGCTGTATATTTATCCAGCATTCACAGGAGAAGAACCATGGAAATCATCGAGTCCACCTACGCCGTCACCCTGCGCGACTACCCCGGAGAGCTCCCAGTCAAGGAGCGCATTGCAGCGGAGGTACGTTACGCCAAAGCGCTTGAAAAGCAGCTGGGCGGCCCCGAGCAGGTGGCTGCTGCTCTCAAGACCATGACCAGCCTGGAGGATTCCGCGCCGGAGGTGGTCTCCGCGGGGGACCTTACGCTGCTCAAGACATGGGGCAAGGCGAGCGTTGCGGCCAAGCAAGCTGGGTTCAGGGATCTGGGTGAGGGGGACGGTGCGTACTTCGAAGTGCGGTTGGCATGAAGCGCCTGGATGCGCTAACGCTGGTGGATCGCGTTGCCTCAGCATTTTGATGCTGCGCTGGACGGATTGCTTTTCTTTCCTCCGTATGAACAAGCCGCTGAGATCGCCTTCGGGCGCATGGCAAGCCCTGTGTCCACAGAGGCTGACAGCCGAAGTTCACCAAGGGCGGCTTTTGCGGTATCTCAGCTGTTGTGCAGCAGATTAAACGGACTTTGCATAGCGCCTCCGACAGCAGTTGCGAAAATCGGCCTGTCGACGTAATGCCGGCCCCTATCATCGGGACATTCAGTCTGAGCCTCCGCGTCGCAGTTCATGGACCTTTTCCACATCATCTTCGACACAAGCCTGCTGCGTCAGACGCCATTCGGACACCCCAACTTTGGCCGTTTACTGAGGCGCGTGCAGCAAGGCGTGGCCAAGCTCTACATCCCGCTGATCGCACTGGAGGAGCGCCGGACCCAAGTTCTGGACGACTACGACCAAGTGATCGTCGCGGCGAATTCGAAGCTCGGCGAACTCAAGGGTGGGTCACTCGGCATGATCTGCGACGGCCTGGTCAACCCAGACCTTCGGGTGCCCAGCCGCGCCGAACTGGATCGGCACTCGGTCGAGGTCCTCAGGAAGTACCTGGCCGCCAACAAGATCGAGGTGCTGCCGTTCACAGGCGAGCACGGCGAGAGAGCCTGGGCCAGGTACTTCAACGTCAGCCCGCCGTTCAATGGCAAAGAGAAACGGGAGAACCGGCGCAAGGACATCCCGGACTCTTGGATCTTCGAAGCTGCGCTGGACGTCAAGGCGAAGGCTGGACGCCACATCGCCCTGGTTCGGGACGGAAAACTCGAAGGGGCGCTGCGTGACGACGGCTTCGAGATCTGGAGCGACATCGAGTTGCTCGATACCGCCATCGAGGAAGCCACCGCCGTCGTACCTATCAGGGCCAAGCCGCCAGCTGTTGCGGCAGTTCCGCTGAATCAACTGCGCAGCAAGAAGTTCGAGAACCTCGATCGCATCGTACTGGGCATGATCGACGCATGGGAAACGCCACTTAAGGACGTGCTGTTCGAGAAGCTGGAGGTGCTCGGTATCCCAAGGGAATTCGCTGAGCACGAGGCAAGGACGCTCGAGCTGTCCGGCGTGTTGCAGGACACAGGCAACCGCTACCTGCCCACGAATCCAGAAACAGCCCGCCTCGCTGCGGAAGACCCCCTC
>JAGWUW010000549.1 GCA_028868235.1 Betaproteobacteria bacterium
ACCGAGCCTTGAGAAGCTCCGAGGCTGTGTGCCAACAGCAGCAAGGCGACCAGCTTCGGCGTGTCGTTCACTCCGCGCGCGAGGCAGATAGCCATAGCCGACCCGACATGCAAGCGGTCAAGATACTTGCTGATCGAAAAACGGACAGGCATCGCCGCCCGCTCACATTCGCTGGCCTGCTCGATGACAATAACGGGCAGCATGGCGGACATCTGCGATGCAGAATCCGCGACCGGCGCGACTATAGGCTCCAGCGCAACGCAGGCGCAATCCTTCTCAGCCGGTCTCTTTTTTAGCAGCCGATAGGCGAGCACGCCCAAAACGGCTGCAAGCAAGGGGCTGACCAGAAGCGGCAGGAGGAAGGTGTCGGCCAGCTTGGCGAAGTGCACACCGCCGGTCTGTGCCGCTCCGGCCCCGACCAGGCCACCGATCAGCGCATGCGTCGTCGAAATGGGAAAACCCAGTCGGGTGGCGAGGAAAACCGTCACCGCCGCGCCCATGGCAACACTGGCGATAAACGGCAGGCTCTGTGTCGCTTCACTGGCCACCAGCCCTTTACCCGAGAACTGCTGCACCAAACCATCTGCCAGCATCCATGACAACAGGCTGCCCGCAACTGTCGCGATGGTTGCAAGGAACAGAGCCCGTCGATAATCAAGCGTGCCCGATCCCCACACGGTAGCGAAGCCCTTGAAATTGTCGTTGGCGCCGTTGGCAAAGGCGAGAAATGTCGCCGCGATAATCAGTACCCATTCCATCATTGTTCTCCTCTTTCTGATAGCGCCCGCAAGGCATCCGCGACTTGGGATTTGCTCAGGCGCTCAAGCGGCAATTCCATCAGCGATGTGATGCGCGTTCGCATCTCAAGAAACGTCGCGGAAAACGCGGCGCGGATCTCCTCCGGATTTCCTGAGACAGCGGCTGGATCGGCAAACTCCCAATGCACCCGCCGTGCTTCACCAGGGAACACCGGGCATGGCGGCTCGTCTGCGGCATTCGAGCAAACAGTCAGAACAACATCAATCGGCCTATCCGAATGCGCTTGGGCAAACTGATCCCAGCTCTTGCTTCGGTAAGCCACTCCATCGTCATTCAAATGTGCGCTGATCTGCTCGATGGCAAACGGATTGACCCGGCCCACTGGGTGACTACCGGCGCTGACCACTCGAATCCATGGTTTGCCCAGATGATCGAACAATGCCTCCGCCATGATGCTGCGCGCCGAGTTGCCGGTGCACAGCACCAGAATGGTCAACGGCTTCTCTAACTTGGGAAGGACACCTTGGTTAACAGACTCGCTTAGCAACATGCGCCACCTCCTGACGTGCCATTGGAGCCCTGGTCAAATGGCAGGCTGCCGCCGCAGCCCTCAAACAGTCCAAAGTGCTGATCGAAATTTCCGATGAAGTCGAAATGACGGGCGAAACGGGTTTCGTTCAGCATGCGCCAGGTATTGCCGCAGACAGGGAACACCTTTCCTGTGGCGATATCGTGGTGCTTATCCAGTTGGAAACGATGCGGGTGCTGCGCTACCGTTCCGCGATAGATCACGGCTTGCCCGTAGTCTTCGCAGGCGCTTTCCAGGCCGCCAAGCTTGAACAGGCGGTAGGTGGCGGAGAAAAAACGCAGGTTTCCCACGCGCTCGGCCAAGGTGGGGTCGGTGATGAGCAGCGGTCTATCTTCGACCAAACGCGGATCGGCAAACCCTGCCGCGTTGGCCAACCGCAGGAAATCATTCCAGTACAGCGCACCGCCGAGGCATTCGCCGTAGAGCACGGGGTCGTCGCGCACGGCGGTCGGCACGCGGCGGTCCGCATA
>JAGWUW010000067.1 GCA_028868235.1 Betaproteobacteria bacterium
GGCACGCCGCTTGCATCACGCAAATCCCACAGATTGCGGCCGACTAGTTCGGGTTGGCGCGGGTGCATCAGGTTGTTCCCCTGCATGTCGTAGACGAAGAAGTAACCGTCCTCACCGAATTCGAGGCGCGCCAATATGGCTTTCACTGCTTCCTTCGCAGCATCGTCGTTGCGCCCCCCATCGTAGATTGGAGCGATCGCTGCCCGGGCCAGCTCGGTGTAATGCTTGAGTTCGGCCTCCTTCATGGCATTGAGCACCGGCACAACGGCGCCGGCCTCCTCGCGGGCCAAGGTTTTCCCTTGGCGCTGGATGGACAGGGCAATGGCGAGGCAGGCTACGACCAGCGGAACCACCGCCAGCAGCAGGATCTTGCGACGCAGACGCCGTTCGGGAGCCTCCGGACTACGTGCTAGCGCGTAGTCGTGCTGCGTAGTAACTCGGATTTCTTCCATTCGGCAGTCCTTATACATTTGCCTGAGTGCCAACCTGGGCCAACAGCTAGTGTAGCGGCTTGCGCGTCGGGGCGGGCTTAGTAGATTCCATACCATCACAAAAATGAGGAGACACATGAAAACCATCCAGCGCCATCTCGGCTGGGCGGCTGTTGCCGTTCTCGGGGCCGCGGCCCTCGGCATCGTTGCCCTGCAGCGCGGGGAAAGCATCAACGCCCTGTGGCTGATCGTCGCCGCCGTCTGCACCTACCTGATCGCCTACCGTTACTACAGTCTTTTCATCGCCGACCAGGTCATGGAGCTTGACCCGACACGCATGACGCCGGCAGTTCGCCACAATGATGGCCTGGATTACGTGCCGACCAACAAGTACGTGCTGTTCGGCCATCATTTCGCCGCCATCGCCGGTGCTGGTCCGCTGGTCGGCCCTGTCCTCGCCGCCCAAATGGGCTACCTGCCCGGCATGCTGTGGATTCTTGCTGGCGTTGTCTTTGCCGGGGCTGTGCAGGATTTCATGGTCCTCTTCATCTCGACACGCCGTGATGGGCGCTCGCTGGGCGATCTGGTCAAATCCGAACTGGGAGCCATTCCCGGCGTCATCGCGCTGTTCGGAACTTTCATGATCATGGTCATCATCCTGGCCGTACTCGCCCTGATCGTGGTCAAGGCCCTGGCCGGTTCGCCGTGGGGCACTTTTACCGTCGCTGCCACTATCCCCATCGCCATCCTGATGGGCATCTACAGCCGCTACATCCGACCAGGCCGTATCGGTGAAATGTCGCTCATCGGTTTCGTGCTGCTCATGGCCTCCATCATCTACGGCGGCGACGTCGCCGCCAGCCCGACCTGGGGTCCACTGTTCACTTTCGATGGCAAACAGCTGACTTGGATGCTGATCGGTTACGGTTTCATCGCTTCCGTACTGCCGGTGTGGTTGCTACTCGCCCCACGCGACTACCTGTCCACCTTCCTGAAGATCGGTACCATCGTCGGTTTGGCCATCGGGATCGCCGTCGTCGCCCCCAACCTGCAGATGCCGGCACTGACCAAATTCGTGGATGGCAGCGGTCCGGTGTGGGCGGGCAGCCTTTTCCCCTTCCTCTTCATCACCATCGCTTGTGGCGCCGTATCCGGCTTCCATGCCCTGATTTCCTCCGGCACCACACCCAAACTGCTGGACAACGAGAAGAATGCCCGCATGATCGGCTATGGCGGCATGCTGATGGAGTCCTTCGTCGCTATCATGGCCCTGGTCGCCGCCTCGGTGATCGATCCTGGCGTCTATTTCGCCATGAACAGCCCGGCCGCCGTGATCGGCAAGACTGCTCAGGACGCTGCCCAGGTCATTTCCCAGTGGGGCTTCGTGGTAACCCCGGAAGTGCTGCTGCAAACCGCTCAGGACGTGGGTGAAAACAGCATCATTTCGCGCGCCGGAGGTGCCCCGACGCTGGCTGTGGGCATGGCCCACATCCTATCCAGCATCATCGGCGGCAAGACAATGATGGCTTTCTGGTACCACTTCGCCATCCTGTTCGAAGCCCTGTTCATTCTCACCGCCGTCGATGCCGGCACCCGCGCAGGGCGCTTCATGCTGCAGGACCTGCTCGGTACCTTCGTACCGTCATTGAAGCGTACCAATTCCCTGGTCGCCAGCTTGATCGCCACGGCCCTTTGCGTCGCCGCCTGGGGCTACTTCCTGTACCAGGGCGTCGTCGATCCGCTGGGTGGTATCAACACCCTATGGCCTCTGTTCGGCATCGCCAACCAGATGTTGGCCGGTGTTGCGCTGATGCTGGGCACCGTGGTTCTGTTCAAGATGAAGCGCCAGCGCTACGCCTGGGTCACTGTCGTTCCGACCATCTGGCTGCTCGCGTGCACGCTGACCGCCGGCTGGCAGAAAGTCTTCCACGACAATCCGAAAATCGGTTTCCTGGCTGCCGCGAACAAGTACCAGACAGCCCTGGCCGACGGCAAACTGCTCGCTCCGGCCAAGAGTGTCGAGCAAATGCAGCAGATCGTTCTCAACAACTACATCGATGCCGGCATGGCCATGCTCTTCCTGTTCTTGGTCGTCAGCGTCCTCTGCTTTGCCGTGCCGGCCTGTATTCGGGCCTTAGGCCGGCAAAGGCGCAGCGACACCGAGACGCCGTTTGAGCCGATGCCAGAAGGGGCATCGACCTAAGGCGGCGACCCGATGTTTTCGGACCTCGCCCGTGTCGGCAAGTATCTCGGCCAGGCCGCCCGCCTTATGGTAGGCGTCCCCGACTATGACGCCTACGTCCAGCACATGCGGTTGACCCATCCGGATCAGCCGATCATGAGCTACGAAGCCTTCTTCAGGGAGCGCCAGGAAGCCCGCTACGGCGGTGCCGACGGACGCCCCGGCCGCTGCTGTTGAGTGCGGTGGATCGCATAAGCCCCAGGCAGCAAGCCGTTGCCGGGGGCCTCATCCCGAGATGACCATGAACCCAAGCCTGACACCGATCCCTGTCACCATCCTCACCGGCTTCCTGGGGGCCGGCAAGACCACGCTGCTCAACCGCCTGTTAGCCGCCAGTGGCGATATGCGCATTGCTGTTGTCGAAAACGAATTCGGCGCTGTGGGCATTGACAGCGACCTGATCGCGGACGCCACGGAGCGCCCGGAAATTACCGTCGTCGAACTCGCCAATGGCTGCGTCTGCTGCAGCGTACGGGGCGAAATGAGCCGTGCCCTGGCCGACCTGGCCGAGCGCCGCGCCGCCGGCGCACTGCATTTCGACCGACTGCTGCTGGAAACCACCGGTGTCGCCGACCCCGCCCCCGTCGCACAGGCCTTCTTCGTCGACGAAGGTGTCCGCGAGCGCTACGTGCTGGATGGTATCGTCACCCTGATCGACTGCGTACATGCCGAGCATCAACTCGACGAGCAGCGAGTGGCCGCAGCCCAGGTCGGTTTCGCCGACCGCCTGCTGCTGACCAAGAGCGAACTGGTCGATGCCGGGCAGGTTTCCGCCCTCACAGAACGCCTGCGGCGTATCAACGCTCGGGCACCAATCGAGCCCGCCCCAACTGAAATGGCGGCGGTACGCACCCTAATGCAACTCAACGCCTTCCATCTCGACGAAGTGCTTGAGGTCGATCCGGGCTTTCTCGCCAGTCACCACCCGAGCGGCCTGGCACGCAGCGGCCAGCTAGTCGCGCAGTCAGACGGGCACTCGTGGAATGATGATGTCTCATCGCTGGTACTCAGCCATTCCGGCGCGGTCGATCTGGAGAAAATCGGCACTTTCGTCGAAGACATGCTGGAGCGCTACGGCAACGACTTGCTACGCTACAAAGGTGTACTCGCCGTGAAGCAACGCGCTGAACGCCTGATTTTCCAGGGCGTCCATCGCATCACCGGCTTCGACTACGGGCGCCCATGGAGCGAAACGGAAGAACGGGCAGGCCGTATCGTCATGATCGGGCGCCAACTCGATCAGGCGGCGATACGCGCAGCCTTCGCCGCGGCCTGCGCCTAAGCGGAGTCGCCTGCCAAGTCGGCCGGAAATTATGAAAAAAGCCGCTTTGTAGCGGCTTTTTTATGGAGGGAGCGCGTCTGCTACTTTTTCAGCGAATCGCGAATTTCGCGCAGCAGCACGATGTCCTCCGGGGTCGGAGGAGCTTCTGGTTCCGGCGCCGGTTCTTCGGTCTTGCGCAAGCGGTTCATCTGCTTGACCATCATGAAAATAATGAAGGCCAGGATGATGAAATTGACCAGGATGGTCAGGAAGGAACCATAGGCAAAAACAGCAATACCGGCTTTCTTTAGATCGGCCAGGGTAGACAGGTTGTTCGGATTGTCACCGAGGACGACAAACAGGTTGGAGAAATCCAGCTTGCCGACGACGCGACTGACAATCGGCATGATCAGGTCGCCGACGATGGAATCGACAATCTTGCCGAAAGCGCCGCCGATGATGACACCGACCGCCAGGTCCATCGCATTGCCTTTGACGGCAAACTCCTTGAATTCCTGAATCATTCCCATACTGTTTTCTCCGTGGACATCGCGTTATTGGTGCTTTGATTATTCTCTTCAGCCGACAAACCGGTCAAGCAATTTTCATAAATACGGATTTCCTCACAATGCTTTGCGAAGCCGATCGGCAGCAGCACGCAGCGTCTCCTCGCGCTTAGCAAAACAAAAGCGCACCACCCTGTCATCTCGTCCATCGGCATAAAAGGCCGATACTGGAATGACCGCGACCCCAATTTCGCGTGTCAGCCATTCGGCGAAGGCGCGGTCAGGCAAGTCGGAAATCCGGTCATAGCGTGCCAGCTGGAAGTAGGTGCCATGACTGGGCAGTAACTCGAAGGGTGTCGCTGCCATCAATTTGCGGAAAAAATCGCGCTTTTCCTGATAAAACGCCGCCAGCCCGAGATAGCGCGATGCATCCTGCATGTATTCGGCAATCGCCAGTTGCGACGGCGTGTGGACTGTGAACACGTTGAACTGGTGCACCTTGCGGAATTCCGCCATCAGCACTGCCGGACCGACCACATAACCGATTTTCCAGCCGGTGATGTGATAGGTCTTGCCGAAACTGGACACCACAATGCTGCGCGCAGCCAGTTCCGGATGCCCGCACAGGCTGGCGTGCGGCTCACCATCGAAAAGGATGTGCTCGTACACCTCGTCAGACAAGATCACAATATCGGTGCCGCGGACCAGTTCGGCCAGTCGGTCAAGGTCGCCCCGGGTTAATAGACTACCGGTTGGGTTGTGCGGCGAATTGATCATGATCATTCGCGTCTTCGGGGTGATCAGCGAGGCAACCTGTGCCCAATCGGGAGTGTAATCGGGGAACCTGAGCTGAGCAAAAACCGCCCTGCCGCCGACCGTTTCAATGGCCGGCACGTAGCTGTCGTAGACTGGTTCGAAAACGATCACCTCATCATCGGGCCGAACGAAGGCTGCAACAGCGGTAAAGATAGCCTGCGTCGCCCCAGCAGTAACCGTGACCTCGGACTCGGCATCGAAACGCGGGCCATACAAGGTTGCCACTTTGTCTACGATGGCCTGGCGCAGTTCGGGCACACCAGCCATCGGTGGATACTGGTTGCGGCCGGCCAGCATCTGGCGATGTACGGCGTCGAACAGGACCGGTTCGGCCTGGAAATCGGGAAAACCCTGCGACAGGTTGACGGCACCGCATTCGGCAGCCAGGCTGCTCATAACGGTGAAGATGGTGGTTCCCATCTGCGGGAACCGGGAGTCGAGGCGAAGGTTGGTCTGCATGCGGCGTTGCCCTTGGAAACAGCCGCATCATGCGGCAGCGTCGCGGGCATGACAAGTCTTCTCCATGGCGCATTTACCGTAACGCGGGTGTGGCGGGAAGGCCATGCACGACACCCTGCCACACCGTCGCCCGGTCGGGCTTTGCTTCTGATTGCTGCGAACGCGCCTTAAAGTTTTGAGGCCATCCCCTGCAGGTGATCGAGACGGCCGAGCAATTCGTTTAGCGTCGCCATGCCGCGCGTCAGTCCGTCGACATTCGCCAAGCTCTGCGTCACCTGCGCCTGTTCGCGGGCGGCATCGGTGGTCATCTGCGCGATTTGGGCCGATGCCGCCTCGCTGCGTTCGATCAGTTGATTGATCGAGCGCAGTGTTTCCTCGGCAATGCCGCGGATGCCGGAAATGGTCTGCACCGCCTCGCGGATACTCGACGCAGTAGCGTCGGCCTGATCCTTGGCCGACTGGGCCAGTTTGCGGACTTCATCGGCCACTACAGCAAAGCCGCGCCCGGCCTCGCCAGCCCGCGCCGCCTCGATGGCGGCATTGAGGGCGAGCAGGTTGGTCTGATCGGCGATTGCGCTGATCCCGCCGGTAATCGAGCCGATTGCCTTGGAAAGTCGCTCCAGATCATCCAACCCCGAACCAAGGCTGGCCTGGGACGCCTGCGAAGTCTTGGCCGACTCACCGACGGCGAACATCAGCGACATCGCTTCGTTCAGCGTGGCTGCCTGCTGTCGGAAGCCGGAAGCCAGCGACGGCAGGGTGTCGATGACCGGCTGGATACTGCGCTCGTAGTTGAGCACCTGCTCGACCATGCCGCGCTGGATACCGTTCAGCGTGATCCAGCGCTGCAGGGCACGCTGTCCGTAGTGGTTGGAAAACGCCGCATAGGAAACCGGAAAGGCGTTCATGAAGGGATCGGAGAAGCTCGGCCCGTCACGAAAGAAAACCAGGGCCGACAACGTCTGGTTGATCGGGATGCCGAGGATTTCGCCAAAAGTCGAAAAACCGGCCGCCGGGGTATCAGCAAAGAAAGCGGCGCGGCCGAGCACGGCAGAATTACCGACCCGGCGCAACACGCAGTCGTTGAGCAGCATGGCCAGCGGCGCTCCCTTGCCGGAAAGGAACTGTTGCCAGTCGCGCTGCGTGGTGGCGATGAAATCCTCCTGCTTGAGCAGATGCAGGCAATCGCCAAATTCGATATCGCAGAAGAATGCCGTTTTATCGGCGCCCAGCGCGGCCACTGAGCGGATGAACATCTCGCCGTCGACCGAGACAGCGAAGGTGTGACTGGACAGATACTTGCCGACCTCGCTTTCCGGGCAGCGGAAGTGGCTGGCTAACGCTGTCAGGAAGCCGACTGTGCCACCGTCCTCGTCGAATACGCTGCTGATTGTACGGCCCACCGGATCGGCTTCGGCGACCAGCCAGCTTTTGCCGGACGGCACGAAGTTCTGCGACTTGAACGGTGAAAAACGGATGCCGGGTTTGACCTTGCAGAAGATCAGCATCGCCTTGCCAGTCAGCACCTGCCTGCCGTCGTGCATGAAGGTGCCGGAGAAATCGAGCTTGCCGCCGGCCGAACCGCCGACAGCCAGGCAGGGGAAGCGTTTGCTCTCGTACCAGGCACGCATCAGGAATCCTTCCGAAGCGGATAGTCCGTCGCAGAAAATCAGTGCGAAGGTATCCTGGGCGTTGATCTGGAAGGAGGGATTGACCCGACTCAGTTCCTGTGCGATCCGGCTGACCCGTTCGGTAACCGTCGAGCCTTGGCCCATGCGCAGGTCGATGCTATGAATCTCGGCGCGTTCGACAATCTCGTCGGATAGCCATAGATAGCTGCCCTCGCGGTCGTGCGCTTCGGCACCACAATAGGTCGACTCGCCACCGCTGCAAAGGGCGCCGGTCGATGAAAGCGCAGCAAAAGTCATGTTGCCTGAGCCACCGGCCATAACGCGGCAAAGGCTGTCTGCTGTCGCCGGAAAAGCCACATAGGGCGGCACGAAACCGATGAACAGGCCGCCCGCCGTATCCGGCAGGCCGAGCTCCCCGCGATGTCCGGGAAGACGATCGGCATTGAACTTCCCGCGCATCGCCAACTGCCGGCCTGCAGCCTGACTGTTCGAGATGGTCGACTCTACCCTTTTGCTCTTGAAAAACGAAAACATTCCTTGTTCCCCAGGTATTGAAAGTGTCGATGGCCGGAAGTTTTCCCCTGTCCGGACCACAATTCTGGGCAGCCCGTTCGCGCAGCGATATCTGACATCATTATTATTTTTGCGAAAATTTTTGCAAGAATACTATATTTTTGACAATCTACCTCCCTACCCTCGCCCTAGTGTCGGGTAATCTCACGCGGCCAGGCTTCCATGAGGTGAGCTGTACGGTCACAATAGGTGGTCTCCAGGCTCTTTACGCCTCGCCAACCCAAGTACCATGAACATCGACGGCACCCCCACTCGCACCCTGCGCGCCCATCCCGAGCGGCGCGTCATCGACATCATCGACCAGACCCGCCTGCCGCATGCGCTGCACTGGGTCCGCGTCGCCACGCTGGAAGAAGCGGCGCACGCCATCCGCGCCATGCAGGTGCGCGGCGCGCCGCTGATCGGCGCCACGGCCGCCTATGGTCTGGCCATCGCCCTCGACTTCGAGGCGTCCGACCGGCGCCTGGACGAAGCGGTTGCCGTCCTCGGCGCCACCCGCCCGACGGCGGTGAACCTGCACTGGGCCTTGGCCCGCATGGAAAAGCTGCTGCGCCCGCTGCCGGCCGAACAACGCAGTGCCGCCGCCTGGATCGAAGCCGCCGCCATCGCCGAGGAAGACGTGGCGCAGAACGCCGCCATCGGCCAGCATGGCCTGAAGCTGTGGAACGAGCTGATCGTCGCCGACGGCCAAACGCTGAACATCATGACCCACTGCAATGCCGGCTGGCTGGCCACCGTCGATTGGGGAACCGCCCTGTCGCCGGTCTACGCAGCCCACGACGCAGGGGTGCCGGTGCACGTCTGGGTCTCCGAAACCCGGCCGCGCAATCAGGGCCTGCTTACCGCCTGGGAACTGGAACAGCACGGCGTGCCGCACACCCTGATCGCCGATAATGCCGCCGGCCTGCTCATGCGCTCTGGCAAGGTCGATGCGGTGATCGTCGGCGCTGACCGCATCGCTGCCAACGGCGACGTCGCCAATAAAGTCGGCACCTACCTGAAAGCCCTGGCCTGTGCCGACAACGGCATCCCGTTCTTCGTCGCCGCGCCGCGCTCGACCCTCGATTTCGCCTGTCGGGAAGGCGCCGACATTCCGATCGAGGAACGCGACGGCGACGAATTCCGACTGGTCCATGGTCTCGACCAGCACGCCCAGCCCGCCGCCCTGCGTCAACTGCCGGCCGGCGAGGATGTTGCCAATCCGGCCTTCGACGTAACGCCGAACTGGCTGGTCAAGGCCATCATCACCGAACGCGGCGTCTGCCCGGCCAGCCGCGAAGGCCTGCTCGCCCTCTATCCGGAAGAGGCCCGTGGCTGACTTGCGCGAACAACTGATCGGCATCGCCCGCACCATGCAGCCAGCCGGGCTGAACAAAGGCACCTCTGGCAACGTCAGCGTACGCCATGGCAACGGTTTCTACATCACGCCGACCGGTATGCCCTACGACCGCCTGGTCGCGAACGACATCCCGCTAATGGCACTTGACGGTTCGCATCAAGGTACGCGCAAGCCGTCATCGGAAT
>JAGWUW010000550.1 GCA_028868235.1 Betaproteobacteria bacterium
TCCGGCAACATCACCGATGACATCATCAATCGTTATCTCGACCGCCATACCCACAAGGATGGCTTCAGCCCCTCCGCATGATCCTACCGGCGTCAGCCGGTCAGTCATTCAGCACTTTCCTCTCGCGGAGCGTCAACAGATGATTGCCAGGCCGGCGCCCGAGCTGCTACCCGCCAATGCTGTCAGGAAGGGATTATCTTGAACCAGATCATGCTTTTCGCGGCGTGCCTGTTTGGCTTGCTGTTGGTCGCCGAACTGGTCGCCGGGCGCCACCGGGGGGTTTATTCGGCAGCGGACTGGAAGGTGAACCTGTCATCGTTCGCGCTGGGCGGCCTGGTCATGCGTCCGGCAATGTCGATTCTCACCGCTGTGGCCTTCGCATGGATACTGCCATCCAGCCAGGGTGCGCTGGCAGGCATGCCGCTGGTTCCAGCTTTTCTCGGCATTTCGCTGATCGCAGAATTCTTCTTCTACTGGGCCCACCGGCTGTCGCACGAAGGGGCGGGCAAGCGCCGGGGCCTGTCTGGCCTGTGGAAGGTCCATCGCACCCATCATTCCGGCAAGTACATGAATATCCTGACGACCTTCCGCCAGAACCTATGCTGGCTGGTGATTCAGCCAGAAGTCTGGATCTTCGGACTGGCCATCTACCTGGGATTGGGCGCGGCCGCGGGGCTGGCCGCCGGAGTCCGGCTTATCTGGAACTTGGTCACGCACAGCAATTTCCGGTGGGACGATGCGATCCGCAACCATCGCATTGCCGGTCCGGGCTTCCGCATGCTGGAGCATGTGCTCATCACGCCGGGACTGCATCACACGCATCACGGCTGGGGCCGCGACGGGGCGAGCTATCGCAATTACGGCACGGTGTTCTCGATTTTCGATACCCTGTTCGGCACGCTTCACATCCCGCAAACTCGGCCCGCCATGTACGGTTTGCCGGGGCCGCAGGCGCACTGGGCAGAAGAGATCTTCTATCCGCTGATCCGCAACAAGTGAGGAACAGATTGGAACCTCGAGAGCCGATACATCTGATGGGAGGGGGCGGTCAAAGGCACTGCACCGGCTAGGAACAGGGGCTCGTGAAGGGTGAGCCGTGATCATGTCCTGCTCGCGCAAACCCGCCAATTCGTTCTGGTATTTCCACTCGTCGCCCGAGGTGATCCGCCTGGTGGTGCTGATGTATGTACGGTTTTCGCTATCGCTCCGTAACGTCGAGAATCTGCTGTTCGAACGCGGAACCGCAGTTTGCTACGAGACAGTGCGGATATGACCCGGAATGATCGAAAAACGATCTAGGTGAATGCAGGCGCCAAACTGTGCCGGAAGGGGAAGTAACTCAGGCAATCCCGGCGAAGAAAGTTATCGATGCCTCACCTGCATCGAGCGCTTCCTTCAGGTCTGCCAACGTTGAGTCCAGATGATGCGCATGGAGGCAGTCTCCGATCTCCTCGACGCGGAGTTCATGCTTCACGGAACTGCGCTCCGGATCGGGATCGATGCGATATGGGCGGGGGTTCGGCCCGGTCGCTGGCAGGCCCCCGCCACTGGTTCCCGCGACCGGGTCCGGGGATCAGCCCTGGACGGCGAGCGCGGCGGCGGCGATGCCGGCCAGCGCGCAAGCCTCGTCATTGTCGCTGGTGTCGCCGGTCACGCCCACAGCCCCGATTGGCGCGCCTGCCTCGTCAACCACAATTAGGCCTCCGGCCGCCGGAATCACCGCATGGGGCGCCGATGCCGCGAAGGCTCCGACGAACCACGGGCGCTCCACCGCCATGTCGCCAACCGTCCGCGAGGAGACGCCGAGCGCCAGCGC
>JAGWUW010000068.1 GCA_028868235.1 Betaproteobacteria bacterium
CTGCCAACATCTCGTTTAACCTTCTTAAGGTTGCAGCGGGCGACAATCTGACAGTCGGTCCCATCCTGCTCGGAGCGGCCAAGCCGGTTAACATTCTGACGCCGACCGCTACTGTTCGCCGCATTGTGAACATGACCGCGCTCACTGTGGTAGATGCGGGCTAAGTTGTTGCTTTAATTTGTTTTTGTATCTATTTATTTTTATTGAAAATTCTGCATCTCCTGCTAAACTGCGATAAAATTGCCTCGATTGGCAGGAGGTGTTGAATGAAGCAAAAATTGAAGGCGGCCTTGATGGTCGGTGCCGTGCTGGGACTATGTGCGCAGGCACCTGTGTTTGCGGCGCAGGCTAATACTGCAGAGCAAAATACCCCGAAAAAGACGGCAAAAAAGGCGACTGTCGCTGCCAAATCGGGTGCTCAGCCGACTAGCAAGGCGGCAGCTAAAGGGCAGAAGGCCAAGACTGCTGCCGCCAAGTCCTCGACTAAACATGCCGCGGCGGCACAGTCCCGTTCGTCTGCCAGGAACTCCCTCGTGGCAGGCAAGCCTGCCGCCAAACCCGCACGCCACGTCGCCATGGAAATGGACGGCGATCCGCGTCGCCTGGCTCTTTATTCCGCCTCGGCACTCGTTGTTGACCAGAACAGCGGCCAGCCCCTGCTTGAAAAGCAACCGGATGTCGTGGTCCCTATCGCCTCCATTTCCAAGCTGATGACCGCGATGGTCGTGCTCGATGCCAAACTCGATCAGCAGGAAGTCATCACCATCGGTGAAGAGGATGTCGATGGATTGAAGGGAACGCGCTCCCGTCTGCCGGTCGGCACGACGATGACCCGTGAAGCTGCCATGCTGCTGGCCTTGATGTCCTCCGAAAATCGTGCTGCCCACGCTCTTGGACGTCACTACCCGGGCGGGCTGCCAGCGTTCGTCCAGGCCATGAACAAGAAAGCGCAGGCTTTGGGCATGTACAACTCCCGGTTCGAGGAGCCGACCGGCCTGTCGAGCAATAATGTGTCCACCGCGCATGACCTGGCCCGCATGGTAGCCGCTGCTGCGCGCTACCCAGAAATCCGCCAGCATTCGACGACGGCCGAGGCGAGGGTGGAACTGAACGGACGCGTCCGCGATTTCCACAATACCAATGCCTTGGTCCGCAGCGACAACTGGGAAATCGGCGTCTCGAAGACCGGCTATATTTCGGAAGCTGGTCGTTGCCTAGTTATGCAGGCTCGGGTGGCCGACAAGCCGGTCGTTATCGTGCTGCTCGACTCGGTCGGCAAGATGACTCGTGTTGGCGACGCGCAGCGGATCAAGCGCTGGATGGAAAGTGCATCACTGGTGGCGGATCGCCGAAAGGCATGATCGCTTCGATATGAAGAAAAGGCCGCGTCGAGCGGCCTTTTTACTATTTTGGGGCGGAAGGATTCGCGACGTCTTGCTACTTGCGAGTAGGGCTGTAGCCGAGTGCCTGTGAAACCGCGTCAGCTGTTTTCCTGACCTGTAGGGCCCAGTCTGGATCATGGCGATCAGCAGGGGCGGAAACTGACAGTGCGGCGACGATGTTGCCTTCATCGTCGTGAATCGGTGCGGCGACGCACTTAAGGCCGAGTTCTGCTTCTTCGTCGTCGTAGGCAATCCCGTGGCGGCGCACCTTGTCCAATTCCTTCTCGAGGGCAGCTAGGGTGGTTAGCGAGCGGGGAGTCTTGCCGGGCAGGCCTGTGCGCTTGGCATAGTCGCGAACCTTCTGGGGGCCATCAGTAGCCAGAAAAAGTTTGCCAAGGGATGTCAGGTGAAGCGGTGCTCGGCCGCCAACCAGATAAACGACGCGAACCAAGGCGCGACCGGAAGAGGTGCGTTCGAGATAAACGATTTCATCGTCGTGCCGGGTACCAAGGTTGATTGCTTCCCCGATGCGTTCGTGCAGTTCCTGCATGAATGGTAGAGCGACTTCGCGCACATTGATGCGTGATTTGACGATGTTGCCGAGTTCAAGGAGGCGGATACCGAGTCGATAAGTACCGGCGTCTTGACGTTCGACAAAGCGGGCATTGCACATTGCTGCCAGAATGCGATGCGCTGTCGACGGATGCAATTCGGTGGCGAGAGCCAATTGTTTCAGGCTGGCGGCATCGGGTGACGCGGCGAGCGCGTCGAGCAACGACATCATGCGCTCGATGACCTGGATCGATCCGGGGGCTTTACCGGATCCGCTGGCAGCTTCAGACAACTGGATTCCTTTATTGGTGTGGTTTGAGTAGCATTAGCCACTTCTATTTTCTTGTGCGGCGCAATATTAGCATGCGCGTAGCCCTCTACGTTACCTGTCTGGTGGACCTGATGCGACCTTCGGTCGGCTTCGCTTCGCTGCGCCTGCTTGAAGCGGCCGGCTGCGAAGTGATTGTTCCGGAAGCACAAACTTGCTGCGGTCAGCCGGCGTGGAGCGCGGGTGATCGTGACCTGGCATCTGATCTTGCCAGAAAGGCGATTGCCGAATTGGAGGGCTACGACTACGTAGTGATCCCTTCCGGTTCGTGCACCGATCAGATCTGCAATGTCTATCCGCAACTGCTGTCTGGCGACTCGCTCTGGGGGGGGCGTGCCCAGCGTCTGGCTGAGCGGACCTACGAATTGACGACATTTCTGGCCGACGTTCTAAAAGTGTCGACGGTTCCCAGTGAATTCGATGGCAGCGTGACTTATCACGACTCATGCAAAGGGTTGCGTACCCTCGGCATCAAGCAGCAGCCACGCGAATTGTTGCTGCGCACCCCGGGGGCGGCGATCAAGGAAATGGCAGATTGCGAGGAGTGCTGCGGCTTTGGTGGGGCTTTTTCCGTAAATTTCAGTGAGGTGTCCACGCGTATCGTCGATCGGAAATGCGATTCGATTGCGGAGGCAGCGGCCGATGCGGTTGTTGGCGGCGACCTCGGATGCCTGCTGAACATCGAGGGACGCTTGCGCCGGCGAGGTGACGAAACGACGCGCGTGTTGCACATTGCCGAGGTGCTGGCTGGCGGGGAGGAGTCCTGATGTCGGCTGCGAAGCATTCGCAGGCCATGCACTTCCATGCACGAGCTGGCGAGAATGTGCGTAACCCCGTCTTGCAACGAGCCCTGCAGAAGGCCAAGCCACTGTTTGTCGGCAAGCGAGCCAAGGGCATAGCAGCGCTGGCAGATGACGGTCTAGAGTTTGAAATGCTACGCACGGCCTGCGAGGGCATACGTAATCGGACCCTGGCTGATCTTGATGTCTGGCTCGATATTTTCGAGGAACGGGCCATAACGAGCGGTGCTGAAGTGCTGTGGGCGCGTGATGGTGAAGAGGTCGGGCGGCTGGTCGTCGATATCGCTCGCCGCTACGGTGTGACCAAGGCGACCAAGTCGAAGTCCATGCTGTCCGAGGAGGCGCATCTCAACGAGGTATTGGCTAAGGCCGGTGTCCGGCCGGTGGAGACCGATCTCGGTGAATACATCGTGCAGTTGGCTGGCGAAACGCCGTCGCACATCATCGCTCCGGCGGTGCACAAAACCATCGAGGAAATCGAGGCGTTGTTCGCCAAGGAGCATGGTCGTCCCGTTGAAACGCGTACCTCGGCGGACATTCCGGATATGACGCGCGAGGCGCGCGAAGTGCTGCGCCAGCATTTTCTGAGCGCCGAAATGGGTATTTCCGGTGCCAATTTTCTGATCGCCGAAACAGGTACCGCGGCCCTAGTCACCAACGAAGGTAACGGCCGCATGGTGACGACCTTGCCCAAGGTGCATGTGGTAGTCACCGGTATCGAGAAGATCGTACCGACCCTGGAGGATTTTGCGACGCTGATGCGTCTGTTGCCCCGTTCAGCAACCGGGCAGACCATCTCCAATTATGTCTCGCTGCTAACCGGTACCAAGCAGCCAGGCGACCAGGATGGTCCGGAGAAGACGGTATTCATCCTGGTCGACAACGGTCGCGCCAATTTGCTCGGCTCGCCCTATCAGGACATGTTGCGGTGTATCCGTTGCGGTGCCTGCATGAACCATTGTCCGGTCTATTTTTCCCTTGGCGGTCATGCCTATGGCTGGGTTTATCCCGGGCCGATGGGCTCGGTATTGACGCCGCTCTATACCGGTATTGAGAATGCCCTTGATCTGCCGCATGCCTCAACCGGCTGTAACCAATGCGGTAGCGTTTGCCCCGTGCGCATTCCCTTGCCCAAGCTGATGCACCAACTGCGCGAGGAGCAGGTTGAACGTCACTTACGTCCGTGGTCCGAGCGCTTAGCACTCAAAGCCTGGGCCTGGGTGGCGGGGCAGCCGGTCCTCTACCGCTGGCTGACGCGGCGGGCTGTCCGTTATTTGAATTGGCTGGCTGACGACGCCGGCCGTATCCGTATTTTCGGCCTTGCGCCAGGCTGGACCGCCGGCCGCGATCTGCCCGTCGCTTCGGGCCGGACATTTCACGAACTCTACAAAGCAAGAAAGTGAGCTTGAGCATGGAATTTGTCGCCGACGGCCCGATGGCCATCCCCATGTGGGTCAATGGCCACGCCTTTTTAACGGTCACTCCGGAATTCTTTACCGTGACCAACCCACTGACCGGCGAATCGTTGCGTCGTGTGCCGTTATGCGGTGCCAGCGAGGCTACGGAGGCCGTGCAGGCGGCGCAAGCCGCTCAGTCGGCCTGGGCGATGATGGGTATGCCGGCGCGCCGGGTCTGCCTGGGCCGCTTGGCTGATGCGCTGGATCGATATACCGGTCACTTCGCCAAGTTACTGGCACAGGAGTGTGGTTTTGATGAAGCGCGGGCCACCGCTGAGGTCAGTGAAGCGGTCGACGCCCTGCGTGGCGCGATGGTTGGGGAGACCGGCGTCTTCGGTGTCGTGCTTGATGCATCTCGTCCGCTGGCCGGCTTTGCCGAGATCATTGCTCCGGCGTTGATGGCCGGAGCCACCTTGGTGGTCAAGCCGAGTCCAAAGGCACCGTCTGCAGTTTTCGCCTTGTGCGAACTGACCAGTCGCGAGGATTGGCCGGCCGGCGTGGTTAACTTGCTGCAAGGCGATGCCGCGGCTATCGAAGGGCTGTGTGCCAGTGGTATCGATCGCCTGGTCTATTGCGGCAATCCCGTCCTAGGGAAAAAGATTGGTGCCATGGCCGAGGCGGCTGGTAAAAACTTCGAACTGAAGGCCATCTGAGCATGCGCATCGTCCAGCTCGAGAGTGAATCTCTGGTCGCCGAAGTGCGACGGCCGGCTTTTCCCCACGAATGGGTAGAGTACGGTAAGACCCTGCGGGAACAGGTTGTCGAGCGGTTGTCGGGGGCTACGGTGGCGCTTATTAACAAAGTGCAGATCGATGCCGAGGTTCTTGACCGCCTGCCAGATTTGAAAATGATCGCCGTTGCAGCTACCGGTACCAACTGTGTTGATCTCGCGGCCTGTAAGGCGCGTGGCATCGTGGTCTCGAATATCCGTGGTTACGCTGTGCATACCGTACCGGAGCACGTTATGGCCCTGCTGCTCGCGCTATCGCGTAATCTCGTAGCCTGGCGCGAAACGCTCCAGGCTGGCGGTTGGCAGAAATCCGGGCAATGGTGCTTTTTCGATCATCCGATCCGCGATCTGCATGGGGCGACGCTTGGCCTCATCGGTAGCGGTACGCTAGGCAATGGCGTGGCTAGATTGGCTGAGGCTTTCGGCATGCGCGTGCTGCGTGCTGAACGTAAGGAAGCGGCGACGGTACGTCCCGGCCATGTCGCCTTTGCCGAAGTGCTGGCGCAGGCCGACGCGATCAGCCTGCATTGTCCGCTGACAGACGACACGCGTGGTCTGATCGGTGAGGCTGAACTGCGCGCCATGAAGCCCACGGTTCTGCTCATTAATACGGCGCGGGGTGGGATTGTCGATGAATCGGCGCTGATTCGCGCACTCAAGGAAGGCTGGATTGCCGGCGCCGGCTTCGATGTGTTGACTGTCGAACCACCGCCGGAAGGACATCCGATGGTCGATCCGGCGCTACTGGCCTTGCCTAACTTCCTCTTGACGCCTCATGTTGCCTGGTCCAGTCGGCCGGCCATGCAGGCGCTGGCCGACCAGTTGATCGACAACGTGGAAGCTTTCGCAGCAGGTTTGCCGAAGAATAGGGTGGCATGACGGCAAAGCGCGATATTCTCGGGCGTGTCAGGGGTGGTGTCGGCAAAGGTGATTTCGCCGGCCGGCGGGCTGCGGCCGAAGCCGTACTCAATGCGCGGCTACGTGGTCCGCAACCGACGATATCCGATGGCCTCATCGAACGTTTCCGCGTTAAGGCAGAAAGTCTTGCAAGTACCGTGGATGCCGTTAGTGACAGGAAGGACGCTCCGGCTGCTGTGGCGGCATACCTGTCGGCCAATGGGTTGCCCATGCGGGTCGTCGTAGCGCAGGAAATCGAAAGCCTCGATTGGTCGGGTTGTGCCATTGTCAGCGCTGCCCGCGGTGCCGTCGATAGCGATCAGGTGGGTGTTACGGCTTGTTTTTGTGCGGTAGCCGAAACCGGCACTTTGATGTTGCTGTCAGGCCCAGATTCTCCAGCTACTGTCAGCCTGTTGCCGGAAACGCATATTGCGCTGGTCGATACCTCGCGTATCGTCGCCACCATGGAGGACGCTTTTGCGCTGCTACGCGCCGAACGTGAGGCTGTGCCGCGCGCCATCAATTTCATCTCCGGCCCATCGCGGACCGGCGACATCGAACAAACCATCGTCCTTGGCGCCCACGGGCCGTGCCGGGTGCATCTGATCCTGATCGGAATCTCATCATGACTATCCGCTTTGCCGTGCGCGGCGAATATATCCAACTTGATCAACTGCTCAAGGCAACCGGGCTTTGTGACTCCGGTGGGGCTGCGCATGCGGCTATCGCCGAGGGCCGGGTCAAGGTTGACGGTACGGTGGATACCCGCAAGCGAGCCAAGCTGCGCCCTGGGCAAGCGGTGGCGTTTGGCGGTGAGAAGGTTGAACTGGTTGCCGAATAAGGGCGCGCTACTGGGCTTGGTCAAGCCAGCGTATCGGCGATGCAAGTTCGGGCCGCTTGCCCGAGCGGTTGGTGTAATACCCGGCGATGGTAGCGATGTCGATTTCCGGATCGCCGGTTAACGTCAGATACGCGAGGATGCCGGCCTCCCTCCGTGCGTAGTCGATACAGCCGAGACCAATCGGCACTTCGGCTGTCAGTGCAATGCGATAGAAGCCGGTTTTCCAGCCCTTTGTACGGCGGCGAGTCCCTTCTGGTGCGATGATCAATTGACAGCGTTCGTGGTGGGCAAAGCGCCCCACCATCTGTTCGACGAATCCGGTGCGTTGACGGCGATTGACCGGGATGCCGCCGAGCCATCGCAGCAGGAGGCCTAGCGGCCAGAAGAACAGGTTATCCTTGGCTGCCCAGTTGGCGCGCAGGCCGAGAGCCAAGCCGACAAGCAGGCCGTATAGGGCGTCCCAATTCGAGGTGTGTGGGTAGCCGATAATCAGCACACGGCCCGGCCGCTCGTCTGGCTCAACCAGCCGCCAGCCAAGAGTTTTTAGAATCAGGTAAGCTAGTGATTGCAGCATGCTGCCGGCGTTCTGCAGAGGGGGTTAAGTGCGAGCCCTGCCGAGAATGTCGGCAGCGGCCTCAGCGGACTGCTCTGTACTTTCTGTGACTGGTGCGCCGAAATAGCTGAGCCATTCCGCTTCCGTCATGGTCTGTTCCTCAACAGTTGGAATGCGCCTTTCGGTATTGTGACGACGGTCCTTCCAGCCGCACGGGGGGCCGATATCATCGTCGCGGCGGTCGGTGGCGGCGCGCTCCTTGTGTTCCTTGTTCATGCCCAACTATCCTGTTTCTGTGCCTGCGTTGTATTGTATTTGAGCTAACAGCTCCTACGCTGTGTTCGATCTGACGCAGTTCAACACATTTTGACCACGATGTCGTGCAGCGTGTTGGCGCAGTTGGCCATGCGGTCGGCTGCATTGGACAGGTGGCGGTAGATTTCACGACGCTTGAACATGTGGATATAGTCGTCGCCGACGAACAGTTCGGCAATGGCTCGACGATAATTTTTTTCCACACGGCGTTCGGCCTTGCGCGCCGTATCGGCATCTTCGGCCGCGGCTGCGGGCTCCTTGGCGAGTCTTGCATAGCCCTGAAACAGGGCGTCGGTACCAAGTTTGATGTGCATGGCCATCTCCAGGCAGTGCTTGTCAGGCGCCAGGCCGAGAACCTCCATTTCGCTGACCGTGGTTTTGCAGTAATTCACAATTTCATCGAGGTCGACGATGGCCCGGTAGATGTCTTCGCGGTCGATTGGCGTCGAGAAGGCCTCGTTCAATGTGTGCAGGTTGTGAATCTTTACCCGGTCGGCTTCGTGCTCGTCCTGGCGGATGCACTGGCCGACCGCCATGTCGCCGGTTTCCATGAATTCGACCAGGCGGCCGGTGGTCTGGGCAACGTGCCGGCACTGCTCGGTGAGTAAGGCGAAGAAGTCGGGCATTTGGGGGAAGACACGCTCGAACAGGCGGCGGAAGATTGACGGCTGCTTTTCTTCGCTCATGGCGTACCTCCGAGAAATAGGTGGAGCAGGGCGTAGGCCTGGATGGCGACAAGGGCGGCACCGGGGATGGTGATGATCCAAGTCGTGGCGATGTCTTTGGCCTTGGCCCAGCGCACGGCGCGAGGCCGTTCCGAAGCACCGATGCCCATGATCGAGCTGGCGACGACATGGGTCGTCGAGACTGGGGCGCCGCCCAGCGCAGCGGCCATTATTACGGCTGCTGCAGTGAGTTGGGAGCCTAGGGCGTGGATGGGGCGGACCCGGTAGATGGCGAAGCCGAGTGTGCGTACGATGCGCCAGCCGCCGGACAGGATGCCGAGAGCGATCGCCGAAGCACAGGCCAGGATTACCCAGAAGGGGACTTCAAACTTCGGGATAAAGCCGCCGAGTAGCAGGACCAAGGTCAGGATGCCCATGCTTTTCTGGGCATCGTTGGCGCCGTGCGAGAAAGCCAGTCCGGCAGCGGTGACGAATTGGAGGCCGCGTAGACGGGCGTTGGCCGCAGGGTTGGCGGCGATGAGCAAGGCATTGAGCAGGCGGTGGATAAGAAAACCGATCCAGAAGCCGACAAACGGGGACAGGAGTAACGCAGCGAGTACCTTGATGATACCGGTGACGTGCCCTTCGGCCAATTCGGCGATACCCCAGACGACCTGTTCGGCACCCACCGAGACGACAACGGCACCGGTCAGCCCTCCAACCAAAGCGTGCGAGGACGATGAAGGGATTCCGAAATACCAGGTAACCAAATTCCAGGCGATGGCACCGAGTAGGCCGCTGAGCAGGATGGAGAGCGACAGGATGGGGAAGACGCCATCCAAAGCGATGAAGTTACCGATGGTGTTGGCGACGGCCGTGCCGCCGAGCAGCGGACCGAGGA
>JAGWUW010000069.1 GCA_028868235.1 Betaproteobacteria bacterium
GACCCCAGCTTCGCCTTCGGCACCTGGAAAATCGAAGTGCTGGCCAGTTACACCAGCGCACTGTTCCTGCTTGTCGTGGCCGGTGCCATGGTCTTCGGATCGCTCGAACGGCTATGGTCGCCGCAACCGATTCACTATCCGGAAGCCATGGGGGTGGCCGTCTTTGGCCTGCTCATCAACCTGCTCTGCGCGTTGATCCTGGGTGGTGCGCATGACCATGGACATGGGCACGGCCACGCTCACGACCACACGCATCATGACCACCACCATGATCTCAACCTGAAGGCGGCCTATATCCACGTCCTCACCGACGCACTGACTTCGGTGCTAGCCATCGCCGCCCTCGCTGGTGGATGGTTCCAGGGCTGGAGTTGGCTGGACCCGGCGACTGGCCTGATTGGCGCCGTACTGGTGGCGCTATGGGCAAAGAACCTGATCGTACAGAGCGGCCGGGTTCTGCTGGACCGGGAAATGGATAACCCGGTCGTCGAAGAAATCCGCAAAGTTATCACCGCCCTGCCCTCCACCGGCGACACGCAGTTGACCGACCTGCACGTCTGGCGTGTTGGCAATGGCGCCTATGCCTGCGCACTCAGTTTGCTTACCCATGACGCCACATTGACTCCGCTGGGAATTCGTCAGGCCTTGAGCGTGCACGAAGAAATCGTGCATGTCACAGTCGAAATTCATCGCTGCGACCTTTGTTGAACAGGATGAAGCTCAGGCCAGATCGTGACGTTCGCGCTCGATCTGAGTGATGTAACGCTGAATGCGCGCCTCGGCGGAACCGGCGAGCTCGCCAAACTGCAGGCCCACACACCACCAGCGCTTGCCACTACGCTCATCCCGCTCTGTAACATGGCGAACCGTTGCCCTGAAGACCAAGTCGTGCTCATCCTCGGGTAACGAGAAATGACAGCGATCAAGAAACAGGCCGGGCACCAGGCTATCCGGCAAGACGGGCGCAGCTACCCCGATACCCGCTACTGAAATGTCGTGGATAGGCACGTTCAGCAATCCGCCATCGGGTAGCCGTCCGAAAAACTGCAATGGGCGAACACGAGGCGCCTCGATCCGAAAATAGTCACGCCGCTGGCGACGCACAACGAATTCCGGCAGACGCACGGCAAACGCCCGGCTACCGCCGAAGACGACCTCTCTGGCTTGACCAGTGGTGAACTGGACATGGATACCGCCCGGTCGTCCGACGAAAACATTGTGCTCGCTGCGCAGCAACTGGCGGTTACTCTGTTCGCTGCCGCTGCAATCGAAAACCAGCAAATCCTTTTCCGCCTGCGCAGCCAGCAACGTGGTCAGCAGTCCATGCCCCTCAGTCCCACATTGGACCGAGAAGGTTTCACTATCCCGCGCAAAACCGGCCAACAGAAAAGCGATCGGCCGGCTGCCGGCAATGTGGAAACGCTCTTCGATCTCGGCTTCGGAAAGTTGGGCGATCTGACTCACAGCAATTCGAGGACGCGCAATAGCGACGACGTATCGTCGCGCCCCCAGCCCTGGGCCATCAGCGCATTCAGTTGTTGATTGACAACTGCCGCCAGAGGCACCGGCACGCCGCTCTGTCTTGCTGCAGCGAGCACCAAGCCGAAATCCTTGTGATGCAAGCGGGCCTCGATACCGGCCGAAAAATCACGCCGCACCATGCGCTCGCCCATCACCTCGAGGACACGCGATGCCGCTGACCCTCCGGCCAGCGCCTGACGCACCTTTCCGCAATCGACACCGGAAGCGGCAGCCAGTCGCATCGCCTCGGCTGAGGCCTGGATGGCGGCAACCATGATCATCTGGTTGCAGGCCTTGGCGACCTGCCCTGCACCATTCGGGCCGACATGGACAATGCGCTGGCCGAGACAATCGAGCAGCGGCCGCACCCGTTCCAGCACCGCGGCATCGCCACCGGCCATGATGGCCAGCGAAGCGTCGATGGCGCCCTGGCCGCCGCCGGAAACCGGCGCATCGAGCATGTGGATTCCCTTCTCGCCGAGCTTTGCCGCAATGCGCCGGGCAGCATCCGGTGCGATGGTCGAGCAGTCAATCAGCACCGAACCGGGCACCATGCCCTCGCTTAAGCCATCCTTGCCCAAAGCCACGCCTTCGACATCGGCACTCGACGTAATGATGGTGAACACCACCTCGCAATACCGCCCCAGTTCCGCCGGCGTAGCGCACAGGGTCGCCGGCAGGCCTGCCGCGCTTTGCGGACGACGCGCCCAGACGAACAACTCATGCCCGGCTCGCTGCAGGTGCAGGGCCATCGGGCGCCCCATCACGCCCAGCCCGATGAAACCTACCTTCATGCCTGTCCCGACAGCTTTTCGAGTAATTTGAGCACGGCGATGGAGTCCTCTTCACCGTAGCCGGAACCGACCATAGCATTGAACATCTGCGCCGTCGCCGCCGACCCCGGCAGGCAGAGGCCCAGTTCATGCGCCGTCTGCATGACGATGTTGAGGTCTTTTTCATGCATCCAGCTCTTGAAACCCGGCTTGAAATTGCGATCCAGCATGCGCTGGCCGTGGTTCTCCAGGATGCGCGAATAGGCGAAACCACCGAGCAGTGCCTCGCGTACCTTGCCGCCATCAACGCCGTTTTTGGACGCGAATGCCAGTGCCTCGGCCACCGCCAATACGCCCATACCCGTCATGATCTGATTGGCGGCCTTGGCCACCTGACCAGCACCAGAATCACCCACGTGGATGATGTTCTTGCCCATGCAGGCAAAGGCCGGCTGCGCCTTGGCAAAACCGGCTTCTGTCCCGCCGGCCATGATGGACAGCGTACCGGCAATGGCGCCGACTTCGCCCCCCGAAACTGGCGCATCGATAAAATCGACGCCCGCCGCAGCCAATTCTTCGCCGATTAGCCGTGCCGCGCCCGGTGCGATGGTGCTCATGTCGACAGCTACCAGACCGGGGGCAGCTCCAGCTGCGACGCCGCGCATGACCTCGGCGACATCCGGTGCGTCGGCAACCATGGATATCACCAGCTCGTTGCCCTGCGCCGCATCGGACGGACTGACGGCTGCCCGCGCACCGGCAGTCAGCAACGGCTGCATGGATTCGGCGCGGCGCGCCCAGACGGTGACCTCATGGCCACCCTTGATGAGATTGAGCGCCATCGGGCGCCCCATGATGCCAAGACCGATGAATCCGATTTTCATGCTGAACTCCGTATCGATAAGCTTGGGATTTTAGGCGACCGCAGGCTGCGGTCAAGGCGGAACCGGTGGCTCAGGCCGGGAGCGCGGCAAACAGACCAAAACCGCCGTAGCCCACCACCTCCTCGGCCGACACCGGCTGGTAGAAATGGAAGCCCTGGACACGCTCACATTCAAGCGTGCGCAGAAATTCCGCCTGGGCGACGTTCTCAACACCCTCAGCAACCAGTTGCAGGCCGAGCGAGCGGCCGAGCAGGACGATGGAGGTGAGCAGCGACGCCGCATCGGAATCAGTATCCACATCAGCCAGGAAGGAGCGGTCGATCTTCAAGCGATCAAGCGGAAAACGGCGCAAATAGGCAAGTGATGAATAACCGGTACCGAAATCGTCGATAGCCAGCCGCAAGCCCATGCCACGCAATTCAGTCATCGTTTCGATCGCCTCGTCCACCCCATGCATGATGGTGCTCTCGGTAATCTCCAGCTCCAACCGGCTAGCGGGCAGACCGGTCTCGGCCAGAATGGCGCGCACCGATTGTGCAAACTCCGCTTGGCGGAACTGATGTGCCGAAATGTTGACCGCCATTTCGCCCATGTCGATGCCCTGATCGAGCCACCCTTTGACCTGACGACATGCGGTAAGCAGCACCCAGTGCCCGAGCGGCAGGATCAGGCCGCATTCCTCGGCGACCGGGATGAATTCGGCCGGACCAATCAGGCCGCGTGTTGGATGGCGCCAGCGCACCAGCGCCTCGACCCCGACCACCTTGCCACTAAGCAGGTCGATCTGCGGCTGGTAATGGAGGACCAACTGGTTGTCGGCCAGCGCACGCCACAGTTCACTTTCCAGATGCAGGCGCTTGGTGGCGGCGACATTCATCGGCTCAGCGAAGAACTTGTAATTGGCCCGCCCGCTGGCTTTAGCGTAGTACATCGCCGTATCTGCGTTGCGGATCAGCGCCAAGGCATCCCGACCATCCTCGGGGTAGAGGCTGATGCCGATCGACGGCGTCATGTGCAGGGAATGACCGTCGATCTCACTCGGTTCGCCGATTACCCGGATCAGGCGGTTCGACAATTCGATGACAGCTTCTTCGCTCGGCAATTGCTCAATGAAAATAACGAATTCGTCACCGCCCAGCCGGAATAACCGCTGGTTGCCCGCGATCTGCCCGCCCATGCGCCGGGCTAGCTCACCGAGCAAGCGATCACCGGACTGGTGCCCCAACGAATCATTCACGGTCTTGAAATTGTCGAGGTCGATAATGAGCAAGGCCATGCGGTCGATACCGGGTACCGCACTGTTGATCACCATCTGTAGGTGGGCATCAAGGGCCAGCCGGTTGGGCAGGTTGGTCAGCGGGTCGTGGTGGGCAAGATACTCCAGGCGCTGCGCCTGGGCTTTGCTCTCGCTAATGTCGGAAAAGACCGCCACGTAATGCGATATCTGGATACCATCCTCACAGATTGCTGTGATCCGCATCTGCTTGGGGTAAATGGTCCCATCCTTGCGCCGGTCCCAGATTTCGCCCTCCCAGCAGGCGTTCTCAGCCACGAAGTCCCAGATATTGCGATGCACGGACAAGCCATGGTGATCGGCGCTGAGCCGTGTCGGCGTCTTGCCGAGCACATCTTCCGGCTCATACCCGGTAATAGCGGTAAAGGCGGCATTGATCGACAGGATCCGCTGTGCCCTGTCCGTCACCATCATTGCCTCGGAGGCATGGTCAACGATCAATCGTTGCAGGGCAATGCGCGCTGCAGCCTGATGCTCGGCACGCTGCAACAGACGAACAAGCCGCCAGACAAAAAAAGTCAGGAATAGTCCAAATGCCAGGACAAGCAGTCTAGGCCGTAAATCGGCTCGCACGCTCCAATCGCCAAGCTGATCGAGATCGGTATTGGCGGAACGGCCCAGTACCCACAGGTCGTGGCCAATAACGCACCAAACCATGATGAGCGCCGCGGCGGCGAACATAATGCATTTTCGGCCGGCAACGGCCGGACTGTGACTCAAGATTCTGCTACCAGGACAGGAACATGGTAGGCAGTTTAGCCGAGTCGACTATAACTTTCAGCCTAATTTTGATCGAGCGCCAAAAAAAGGCAATACACATATACAACAAGTGCTTACGACAAATTGTTAAGCTTTGATCTTAAAGCAATTTAACAATTGTCCGTTATCCGCAACACGAGCCGCCTTCGCCACGCTTGACGCCCATTTTGGCCAACAGTTTTTCCGGCGGGCAGAAGCCGGTAAAACCGCTCTGCAGCAAATTGAGTCCAACAAAGGCGGTAAAGGCCAGGAACCACTCGGAAACAAAAATCGGGCTGCCGTGGTAACCGAAGGCCAGCGAGAGCAGGACGAAGAAGCCCGCCATGATGCGGATGATGCGTTCGATGGTCATGGATGTTCCTTTCGGAAAGCGGAGAAATAGAGAACCGGGATGACGACCAGGGTCAGTAGCGTAGACACCAGAATCCCGAAAATGAGCGCCAGGGCGAGACCGTTGAAAATCGGGTCGTCGAGGATGAATAAGGCGCCGAGCATGGCGGCTAGCGCGGTCAGCGCGATCGGCTTGGCGCGCACGGCGGCCGACTGGATCACCGCATCGTGGAAATTGATACCCACCGCCACCTGCTGCTTGATGAAATCGACCAGCAGGATCGAGTTGCGGACGATGATGCCGGCCAGCGCGATCATGCCGATCATCGAGGTGGCGGTGAATTGCGAGCCGAACAGCGCATGACCGGGCATCACACCGATGATAGTCAGTGGAATCGGCGCCATGATGATCAGCGGCACCAGATAACTGCCGAAATGGGCAACAACCAGCAGGTAAATCAGGATCAAGCCGACGCCGTAAGCAATGCCCATGTCGCGGAAGGTTTCATAGGTCACCTTCCATTCGCCATCCCATTTGACGCTGTAGCCGGCATAAGGATCGGATGGCTGGCGGATGAACCATTCGCCCAGCGTGCCTCCCTCCTTGAGCGCCATGCCGTTGATCTGGCTACGAATGTCGAACATGCCGTAGAGCGGCGAGTCGAGTTTGCCGCCCATATCGCCGACGACATAGACAACCGGCAACAGATCCTTGTGATAAATCGTCTTCTCACGCCCCACATCGCGCACCTCGACCAGCTCGGAAACAGGCACCAGGCGGCCGTCGCGGGAGCGTACGCGGAGTTTGAGCAAGGCATCGAGCGAGGATTGCTGTTCGGCCGGCAAGGTGATGCGGACCGGGATTTCGAACTTGGATTCGGTGTTGCGCGCCGGAGTCACGTCCATGCCGGCCAGTCCCATGCCGACCACCTCGACGATGTCGCTCTGCGCCACGCCGAGCTGCGCAGCCTTGCTCTGCAGCACGTGCAGAACGAACTTGCGCGAATCGGCATCGATGTAGTCGTCGATGGCAACGATGTCCTTGGTTTGCGCAAAGGCGTCGCGCACCTGCTTGCCGACGCTGATCTGCCCCGGGTAATCCGGTCCATATACCTCGGCCACGATGGGCGAGATGACCGGTGGCCCGGGTGGCACTTCGACGACTTTGGCGACGCCGCCATTCTTCTTGCCGATGGCCTCGATTCGATCACGTAGCGAGACGGCGATTTCGTGGCTCTGCCGCGAGCGGTGGTGCTTGTCAGCCAGGTTGACCTGAATATCCCCCTTTTCCGGCATGGCGCGCAGGTAGTACTGGCGAACTAGGCCGTTGAAGTTGATCGGGCTGGCCGTGCCAGCGTAGGCTTGGTAATTCACGACATCCGGCTCCTTCACCAGTTCGGCTCCGATTTCGTGCAGGACGCGGCTCGTTTCCTCGAGCGGCGTGCCGACCGGCATGTCGACGACGACCTGGAATTCGCTCTTGTTGTCGAAAGGCAGCATCTTTAGGACGACGAGCTGGAAATAGGCCAGCGACACCGAGCCGAGGATCAGCAGAACGATGGCGATGGCCAGCTTGATGCGAGCCTTGCCTCCGCTCAATGGATCGAGGAAAGGCGTCAGCAGGCGACGGAAAGTACTGTCGAGCCGGGCATCGAGCTTTGAGGGCTGATGCGCGCCATGGCCTCCGCCGTGCGACTTCATCAGTCGCCCTGCCAACCACGGCGTGACGACGAAGGCGACAGCCAGCGAAATGGCCATGCCCATCGACGAATTGATCGGGATCGGGCTCATGTACGGCCCCATCAGACCGGTCACGAAGGCCATTGGCAACAGTGCGGCGATCACTGTCAGGGTCGCCAGGATAGTCGGCCCACCAACTTCGTCAACGGCACCCGGGATGATCTCCAACAAGGTCTTTCCCGGATGCAGCCCTTGCCATCGGTGGATGTTTTCGACCACCACGATGGCATCATCGACCAGGATACCGATCGAAAAGATCAGCGCGAACAGCGACACTCTGTTCAGCGTGAAGCCCCAAGCCCAGGAGGCGAACAGCGTCGCTGCCAGGGTCAACGTCACGGCAACGCCGACGATCACCGCCTCGCGCCGGCCAAGCGCGAAGAAAACCAGGGCGACTACAAAGGCGGTGGCGAAGATCAGCTTGCCGATCAGCTTCTGAGCCTTCTCGGTCGCCGTTTCACCGTAGTTGCGGGTGATGGTGACTTCCACGCCGTCCGGAATCACCGTATTTTTCAGGGAATTTATTCGGTCAATCGTCGCATTCGCCACATCGGCGGCATTGACCCCTGGCTGCTTCGATAGCTGGATGGTTACAGCTGGAAATTCGCCTAGCGCATTGCCGAACCAGGCGTAGCGTTTCGGCTGGTCAGGGCCGTCCTCGACGGTGGCGACGTCGCTCAAGTAGATCGGCTTGCGCGCCTTTTCATCGCCCCGCACGGCAACGACCAGATGCTTCACATCGGCCGCCGATTCGAGATAGGTGCCGGTCTGCACCAGTACCTCTCGGTTGCCGGCGGTCAGGCTACCCGACGATTGCAGGGCGTTCGACACTTTCAGCGCACCGGCGATGTCTTGCGGCGTGATTCCAAAGGCGTTCATCCGCTCGGCATCCATCAGCACCCGAATAGCGTGATCCGGGCCACCCAGCGTGGACACGTCGCGCGTGCCCTTGATTCGCTTCAGTTCAATCTCTACGGCTCGCGCCACCTGCTGCAGGTCGTAGGCCGACCGGGTAGGATCGGCTGTCCAGAAGGTGAGTCCGACAATCGGCACGTCATCGATGCCGCGCGGTTTGATTACCGGCTCCATCACACCAAGGTTAGGCGATAACCAGTCGCGATTCGAATGCACGGTGTCGTAAAGACGCAGTACGGCATCGTTGTACTTCACACCCACATCGAACTGGACGGTAATCACCGCCATACCGGGCCGGGACATCGAATAGACGTGTTCGACGCCGTGCATGCGCGACAGCACCTGCTCTCCCGGGCGCGCCACGAGATTCTCGACATCCTTGGCCGAAGCGCCGGGGAAGGCGATCAGCACGTCGGCCATGGTCACGTCGATCTGCGGCTCTTCCTCGCGCGGCGTGACCAGCGTCGCGAAGACGCCCATCAAGAAGGCGACCAGTGCCAGCAGCGGGGTCATCCGCGAATTCTGGAAGGCCCGCGCGATACGTCCGGAAATGCCGAGATCGATGCTGCTCATAAATCCCTTACTTGCCTTTCAGTTTCATGATGCCGAGAGCATCCATGACGATCTTTTCATAGACCGTCTCGGTCGTGCCCTTCTTCATTTTATGCATGAAATATTTCTCGAAGCCGACCTTCGCCAGGTGCACCCACTTGCCTTGGGAGAACCAGTTGACGTTGCGCGGCGGAATCTGCGGCAAGGCCACGAAGGCAGCGCCGCTGTCACCAAAGTCGGCCAAGCAGACGGCATTCCAGGTCGCCTTTTCGGTCGGAGCCTTGCCATCGAGCACTGCACGAATGTTCTTTGCAGTGGCGGTGACCATCGATTCGATCATGTAGCCGGTCTTCGGCGTGCCGGTCGGCACTGGCGTCGTCTCGACCGGAGGGATGGCGACGCAAACGCCGACAGCGAATATCTCGGGATATTTCTGGTTGCGCTGGTGCTGGTCGATCAGGATGAAGCCGCGTGGGTTGGTCAACCCCTCGATACCGAACACCGCCTCGACGCCCTTGAAGGCCGGCAGCATCATTGAATACTTGAAGGGCAGTTCGTGCTCCCGCTTCGGCTTGCCGTCCTCGTCGTGCTCGGTGACGAACATCTTGCCGGCTTCGACGCGGCTGACCTTGGCGTTGCAGATCCACTTGAT
>JAGWUW010000551.1 GCA_028868235.1 Betaproteobacteria bacterium
TTGCGCCGCCGGCTCCGGTTGCGCCGCCGCCGCCGCGCTTCCAGCCCAAGCAGCCGGTGCCGAAGGGTAATCCGGGCAACTGGGCGACGACGAACGACTATCCGTCGGCCGCGCTTCGCGAAGAGCGTCAGGGCACCACCCGCTTCCGCGTTACTGTTGGAGCCGACGGCAAGGTCGTCGACTGCACGGTTACCGGATCGAGCGGCAGCCCCGATCTCGACGCCACTGCCTGCGCCAAGATCCGCGCCCGCGCCCGCTTCCAGCCGGCAACGGACGGTGAAGGCCAGCCGACCACGGGCACCTATTCGAACTCGGTTCGCTGGGTCATCCCGAAGGATTGATTTTCAACGCGGGCCGGCGCGTCCGGCCAGCAGTTCACGTTACTAACCTTACGCATTTTCTTGAGAGGACTATCGCATGATTCTTGAACTTCTCGCCGCCGGCGGCAACGCCGCTCCGCAGAACAAGTTCGGCTTTGCCGAAGCTCTGGAGCAGGGTGGTTTCATCGCATATGCCACGGTCATCATCCTGGGCATCATGTCGTTCGGATCGTTCTACATCCTGTTCACCAAGTGGTTCGAACAGTCGAAGATCCTCAAGCAGGGCCGCGAACTGCGTGGCAGCTTCTGGAAGGCCGCCAGCCTGAAGGAAGGCGCTGCCAAGCTCGACAAGAACAGCGCATGGCGCCAGATCGTCGACGACGGCATCGCTGCTGAAGAACAGCACGGCAAGATGACCGACGCTCTCGACGCGCATGACTGGCTGCATGGCTCGCTCGCCCGTTCGGAAGCCTCGATCAACGCTCGCCTCGCTTCGGGCCTGCCGTTCCTCGCGACCGTCGGTGCTACCGCTCCGTTCATCGGTCTGTTCGGTACCGTGGTCGGCATCTACCGCGCACTGATCGCGATCGGCCTTGCCGGTTCGGCCTCGATCGACAAGGTCGCTGGTCCGGTCGGTGAAGCTCTGATCATGACCGCGCTGGGTCTGCTCGTCGCCGTTCCGGCCGTGCTTGCCTACAACTACCTGCAGTCGCGCAACAAGAGCATTGCCGAGCAGCTCCAGGGCTTCTCGACCGACGTTCTCGCGAACATCAACTCGAAGGGCGCTGTCCGCCCGGCAGTTGCTGCCGCCAAGGCTGCTCCGGCTGCCAAGCCCGCTGCGGCCGCTCCGAAGGCTTAATGGGTTGAGAACGGCGGGAGCCAAAATGCTCCCGCCGGTTCTTCGGACCACTGTTGCAGCGGTCCGGTGCAGACAGACAGGATAGGAACTTACTATGGCGATGGCAGTTGGCGGCGCCGGTGGTGAAGAAAAGCCGATGTCTGACATCAACACGACGCCGCTCGTCGACGTTATGCTGGTGCTCCTCATCATCTTCCTCATTGCCGTTCCGGTCGCGCTCCAGACGATCGAAAAGCTGCGCATTCCGATCATGGTTTCGCAGGAATCGAAGAACAAGGTCGAGAACCTGCTGCTCACGGTGTCCACCACCGACGCAGCTGGCCGTTCGGCGGGGGATCCGGGCTACGAAGGCGCAAGCCTTGGCGGTGAATGCCGGGTCTACTTCAACAACACGACCCCCGTGGATTCCGACGAGCTTCGTGACCAAGCCTACAAGCGGCTGGACAGCATCATTAAGCGGGCAGGTGGCCCGGAGGCTCTCAAGGCCAATCCGGAAGCCGTTCCGCAGGTCCACATCCGTGGTGACGTTAGTGCCCCCTGGCGCTGCGTTGCAGGCGTGATCTTCAACGTGCAGATCTCGGGTTACCCGACCGTCGGCTTCATCTCGAACCCGGTCGACCCGAAGGGCTGACG
>JAGWUW010000552.1 GCA_028868235.1 Betaproteobacteria bacterium
GTCGAATACCAGTGCGTGGTATCCGCAGGTGACACGATTGCCCGAGATCGTGCCAGCGGACAGCGGCGCAAAGCGATGGGGACAGCGATCAAGAATTGCCGAGAGAGTACCCGCGTCATCGCGCCAAAACAGGATCGGAGTGTCGAGGATTGTGCGTACCAGCGAGGTACCTGGTGCGATTTCATCGGCCCAGGCGGCCTGATACCAGGTATCCCGCAGCCCAATCATTGAGCTTTCTCCGCATCGATTAAGGATTGGATGTAGCGCCGCGCTTCGATTGCACCGTGATCGGGACGAAATGAGAGCTCCGACATCGTGTCGGCCTCGTTCAAGCCTGCCTCGATTAGGCCAGCGACTTCGCAATCCTGTGCCAAGACCGCCTTGTTCTGGGCACAGAGCGCCGCCGTGAGCCCCTCGTCCTCAAGCCGGAAATTCCGGCTGACCAGAGAAAATACATTGGTCGTTGTTGCCGTTTCCGGGGTGATCACATGGACAAATTGGACCTGTCCCCAATCCTTCCCGACCAACGGGCTACCCTCGGCCTCACGCACCCAAGGGCCGACGGCGGTGATCAGCCCGGGTCCAAGGAGTTCCGTGCCCAAAGTCTGCTGGATCGGGCCAACGCTTTCGGGAAACAGGTAACGCGAGAAATCGTCGACTGGACCGGTTTCATGCCGGTCGGCGCGCAGGATGCAGCCTTCACGCGACACAGCAACGGGTTGGTCGCACAATGTCGGTTTGCCAAGCAAGCTGACATGGACCCAAGCGATGTGGCTGAGGTCGAACAGATTGTCGACCATCAACATGTAACGGGCGGCAAAATGCATCGTGCCGTTGGGGTCGGCACGCCATCCATCGGTCGCAATACCGCACCGACTTGTGTCGGGCATCTTCGCCGGATCGGCTGCGTCGGCCTGGCCCATCCAGACCCATACCAGCGGTCCCTGTTCAAGCGTCGCGTAGCGCTTGATCCGCGTCGCACCGCCCGGCGGCGCGCCCGCCGGCCCCTTGGTGCAGACACCGTCACCGTCGAAGGTCATGCCGTGATAGGCACATTCGATGCGGTCCCCGCTCCGGGCACCTTTGACAAGCGGCATGAACCGGTGGGGACACAGACCTGCAAGCACAGTCGCCCGCCCGGACTCGCCTCGGAACAGCAATAGGCGCTCGCCGAGGATCGTCCGCTCGATGGGCGCCTCGTCAAATTCGTTGGACCAGCCTGCAACATACCATTGGTTGCGCGGCCAGAGCTGCCCATTCTTCAGCGGGTACATCAAAGTTGCTCCGCCTTGACCATCGCCGTTATGCGCCGACGCGCCTCGATCGCTGCCCGGTCGGCGGCAACGCTGTATTCCTTCGCTTCGTCTTGATCGACCGAACGCTGCGCCATGTCCTGCATGGCTTCGACCATCGCAATGTCTTCACCGAAGACAACATCCGACATGGCTCTCGTCGCGTCGAAATCATATTTCGGGCCGTGATCGCGCACCATCGCCCAGTAATAATGGGTTTTTGCGATCGATACCGGCGTGGTGAGGTGTATGATGTATAGTGAAAATCGCTCGAGGCCACCAGGTTCAGGTTGCGGGTCGTGGCAATCGACCGCTCCATAATTCACCGCAGGCGAGGCAAAACAGCCCCAATTGTCGCGGTTGACCAACTTGCCGATCGGTTTCCCCGCTGGCACTGCATAAACAGCTGGAAGCGGCTTCATTTCGAACTTCTGACGATACGTGACCGTCGTTTCCGTTGTCTCAACCTCCGGTGGTCGATCCCAATCGGTCACTCCAAGCGATTTAGCGTGGAGGAAA
>JAGWUW010000070.1 GCA_028868235.1 Betaproteobacteria bacterium
GTCGCCCCGGTCACCCGGGGCGACTGCTTTGTTCCTTAGCTTTTTGGCCGGCCGCGCCCGTCAGGCAGAGGCCTTGTACATTCTCGGCGACCTGTTCGAGGTCTGGGTCGGTGATGATATTGACGACCCATATCACAATCGGATCACCGCTGCCCTGCGTGCTGCCAGCGATGCTGGACTGAGGATCTTCGTCATGCACGGCAACCGCGACTTCGCACTCGGCGAACAATTCGCCCAAGCTGCTGGTGCTCACCTGCTGCCCGACCCTTACGACCTGACACTGCCCGAATGGTCGTTCGTCCTCTCGCACGGCGACGCCCTATGCCTTGACGATCATGCCTACCAGGCCTATCGCACCAAAGTTCGCGATCCGGAATGGCAAAGGAAGATGCGCACCAAGCCGCGGTTCCTGCGCAGCATCCTCGGCCGCTACATCCGCTGGCGCAGTAGCCGACGTAAGCGCGACAAAAACCATATCTATGCAGATCTACAGCCTGCTGCCACCGACGACTTCCTGCGCGACCACGGTTACATCACGTTTATTCACGGCCATACGCATCGGGCGGCTACCCACGACCATATAGTAGACGGTATCCATGTCGAACGCTGGGTACTCGCCGACTGGCATGAAGATCGTGGCGAAGTACTGGTCTGGGATGGAGAGACGCTGATCCGCGAAGCGCTCCTACCGGAAAACTGAGTTTATCGTGCCGACGCATTCCCGCGCCCTCGACATCCTGCGCGACGTCTTCGGCTACTCCGCCTTCCGCGGCGAGCAGGCTGAGATCATCACCCACGTCGCCGGCGGCGGCGACGCTATGGTTCTCATGCCGACCGGTGGCGGCAAGAGCCTGTGCTACCAGATCCCCGCCCTGCTTCGCCCAGGCTGCGCCATTGTCGTTTCGCCGTTGATTGCATTGATGCAGGACCAGGTCGATGCCCTGACTCAACTCGGCGTCAAGGCCGCCTGCCTGAACTCCACTCTCGACTGGCGCGAGGCGCAGGCCGTTGAACAAGGCATCTTCAACGGCGGCCTCGACCTTGTCTACATAGCCCCCGAACGCTTGTTGCTCGACCGTACGCTAGCTATGCTCGACGCACTGTACGAAGCGGGCAAAGTGGCCTTGTTCGCTATCGACGAAGCGCACTGCGTTTCGCAGTGGGGCCACGACTTCCGGCCGGAATACCTACAACTTAGCGCCCTGCACGAGCGTTACCCAGCGGTGCCACGGATCGCACTGACCGCTACCGCCGACCAGGCAACGCGCAACGAAATGCTTGCCCGCCTCGGCCTCGGCGAAGCCCGCGTTTTCCTGTCCAGCTTCGACCGCCCGAACATCCGCTATACCGTCGTCGAGAAAGACAATGCCAAGAAACAGTTGCTCGGCTTCCTGGCGGGCCGCCAAGGCCAGGCCGGTATCGTCTATTGCCTGTCACGCAAGAAGGTAGAGGAAACCGCCACATGGCTGTCGGCACAGGGCTACCCAGCGCTGCCCTACCACGCCGGTCTGCCGGCCGACGAGCGCGCCGCCAACCAGCGCCGCTTCCTGCGCGAGGATGGCCTCATCATGTGCGCTACCATCGCCTTCGGCATGGGCATCGACAAACCGGATGTCCGTTTTGTCGCGCACCTTGACCTGCCGAAAAGCATCGAAGCCTACTACCAGGAAACCGGTCGCGCCGGCCGCGATGGTGAACCTTCGGAAGCTTGGATGACCTACGGCATGCAGGACGTCGCGCTGCAGCACACCCGTATTGCCGAGTCCGGCGCTGCCGAGAGTCAGAAGATCCTAGAAGCCCAACGCCTGACCGCCCTGCTTGCCTACTGTGAAGCACCGCGTTGCCGGCGACAGGTGCTGCTCAACTACTTCGGCGAAGACCGCCAGCCCTGCGGAAATTGCGACGTCTGCGCCGAGCCACCAGAATTGTGGGATGGTACGCAGGCAGCGCAGAAAGCGCTGTCGGCCATCTTCCGGACCGGTATGCGCTTCGGCGTCACGCACCTGACCGACCTCCTGCGCGGAAAGGCGACTGACAAGGTCAAACAGTGGAACCACGATAAATTGCCTACCTTTGGCGTCGGCAGCGACCTTGACGACCATGCCTGGAAGAGCGTATTCCGGCAGCTGGCTGCGGCAGGCCTAGTGCAGGTGGACATGGCGGAGCACGGTGCCCTGCAACTGACCGAAAATGCGCGCGAAGTACTCAAGGGCCAGCGTGCAGTACAGCTACGCCGGCCGCTCAAACGAAAATTGACCCCGTCGCGCAGTAGCAGTGCTGCGGTCAGCGAACTGGCGCCCGCCGACGAGGTGCTATTCCAGCTTCTGCGTAAATGGCGGGCCGACACCGCCCGTGAACAAGGCGTGCCGGCATATGTCATCCTGCATGACAAGACGCTGCGCGAGCTAGCCGAAGTCCGCCCGGTCAGCCACGGTTTGCTCGCCGGCATCACAGGCATGGGTAGCGCCAAGATCGAGCACTATGGCGCCGAGCTGCTCGAGCTAATCCGTAAGGAGGGTTGAGATGACTACCCGCGACCGCCTCGACCTCTTACTCGCCGCTATCGTCGTTGCGACGCTGCTCGCTTCCGGTATCGCCCCCTACGACCGCCCGACCTGGCTGATGGAAGTTGCGCCGGTACTGATCCTCCTGCCAGTGCTCGTCGCCACCCGACGCTGCTATCAACTGACTATGCTGCTCAAAGTGCTGATCGTAGCCCATGCGCTGGTCCTGATTGCCGGTGGTGCCTGGACCTACGCCCGCGTGCCGCTCGGCTTCTGGCTACAGGACCTGCTCGGCACCCTGCGCAACCCCTACGATAAGATCGGCCACCTGATGCAAGGCTTCGTACCAGCCTTGGCTGCCCGCGAAATTCTGCTCCGGGGTCGTTACGTGCACGGTCGCAAGATGACGGCCTTCCTGTGCATCTGCGTCGCCATGGCGATCAGCGCTTGCTACGAGCTGGTCGAATGGGCTGCCGCCGTGATGATGGGCCAAGGTGCCGATGAATTCCTGGGCACCCAAGGCGACCCTTGGGATACACAATCAGACATGTTCATGGCACTGATTGGATCAAGCGCGGCCATGCTCTCGCTATCCAGCTGGCACGACCGTCAGCTGAAGCGACTCAACTGAGCCTGAGTGGCTTAAGGTACCGTCAATTATTGCCGCAAGTGCTGCTCGGCCAGTGCGGACAAATCGGCGTTGAGCGACCCAGCCGCCAGCGCGCGTCGCAAGGCATCCCTCGCCTCCGGCAGGCGACCATCAGCTTCTTGAGCCAATCCCAACCCCAGCCACCAGCGCCCCTCGTTGGGCGCGAGACGGACTGCACGTTGGTAGTGCGCAACGGCTTGCTTGTGTGCACCGATACGTGATTTCACATGCCCTTGGAACCCGGCGTAATCGGCGTTTCCCTCAGCATACGACTGCGAGTGGGTCAGTGTGCGATCGGCAGCAACGAGATCGCCATGCTCCAGTTGTAGGCGAGCCAGTGACATCGCCCAGCCGGTCTGGGCTGGCAGTAAGTCCACACCTTCCTGCAGCACCATCATGGCTTCGTCCATCCGTCGCATGTCCAGCAATTGACGGAGTAAGGCCTGACGTACGAGCACATATGAGGGATCGATCTTGAGGGCCGCGCGCATGCTATCGAGCGCCTCCCCACTGCGACCGGAAACAAGAGCACTTTCTGCCTTGCGGAATTCGGCGTCTGCCCGATCACGCGGCGTTGCGGCAACTGGACTTTTCTCGATTTTGACTGGTCCTGACGGAGCGGTTAGCGGTGTCGATGCTTGGTTAACAGCCAACGAAGGCTCATTCTTTGGGGCGACAACGCCCACCTGCGGAGGCACGGGATCCGGCACGCCAAGGACAGGCGCGGCAGGTAGCGGCACCACCGCCAGATTCGATGACATACGCAAACTTTCGTCGAATTGAGTGGTGGTCGCGGGCGGTACCGGAGCTAGTTCGGAGGGCACCGCGAGCAATGGTGGCACAGCCAGGGCTGGCACCGGCGGGGGTGGTGATGGAATCAGCGGGAGTTCACTTTCATACATGCGGAAATGCCATGCAGCCAACCCGAGTGCAACGAGGACCCCGAGCGACAGCGTGATACGAATAGCCCTCCCTGCACCGCGTTTCTCGGGCGGCAAGGAGCGAATCTCCCGCTGCAGGCTATGGCGGGCGAGGTCGTCAGGGCGCTTGGACTCGATATTGCGCAGCATATCGTTGATCAGACTCATTTCACCACCACCCAGTCGAGGCCGCACCTTCAGTATCCGCTGCCGCCTGACGTACATGTTTAGCCCGAACCGCATGCTTGCCTTCGCCGTACACCGCCAACAGCGCCTTATGCGCCAGGATGTTCACTAGACGCGGCGTGCCCCGACTGGCACGATGCAGACAGCGTATGGCATGACGCCCAAAGATATCCTCACCGCGATAACCAGCCACCCGCAAACGATGCGCCAGATAGTTAGCAACCTCTTCGCGAGCCAGACTGCTCAGGCGATAGTGAAAAGCGATGCGCTGCAATAACTGGCGCACAGAAGGCTCGGACAGCTTACGATCGAGTTCCGGCTGGCCAAAAAGCACGATCTGCAGCAGCTTCCGCTTTTCAGTTTCCAGATTCGACAACAGGCGTAACGACTCCAGCGTTTCCAGCGGCATGGCCTGCGCTTCATCGATACAGACCACAACCTGCCTTTCGGCTGCGGCATAGGAAAGCAAGGCAAGATTGACGCTCTTCAGCAGGTGATAGTCATCGCTTGCCGAATCAACCTCCACGGAAAGTTCCTCTGCCAGCGCTAGCAACAAGGTACGCGGCGCCAAAAATGGGTTGGGCAGGTATGCTGAAATGCTACCCTCCGGCAGGGCCTGCAGCAGACGGCGACAGAGCAGAGATTTACCGGTGCCAACTTCGCCGGTGATCTTGATAAAGCCTTCGCCACTATGCAGGGCGACGAGCAGAGTGTTCAACGCTTCCTGATGGCTGCGCGTGATGACCGTGAAACTGGTATCCGGCGTGATGCTGAACGGTAGTTCGGACAACCCGAAATGATCGAGGTACAACGCTAGTCGCCCCTGCTCACGCTTATTGCCACTCGATATGTCGCTGCAGGCGGGGATCCAGCCCCTGAAGGCGCTGTTGCGCTTCGCCCAGAGTCTCGCGCCACGAGTTTTCACCTTTGATGACGGTAGAACGCATCAGAATCACCAGTTCGCGCTTCCGGTTCATCATGCTCTTCTGGCCGAATAACTGGCCGAGCGCTGGAACGCCACTGATACCAGGCAGGCCATAGCGGTTGGTGTTTTGCTCCTGGCTCATCAGGCCGCCAATGGCGACAATGCTGCCATCCTGGACACGAACGATGCTGTCGGTTTCATTAATCGTGCTCGAGGCCAACGGCAGCGTGTAGGTACCGAGATCGCCGAGATTAACGTTCTTGGTCTTCTCCTCAACGACGCTGACTTGGGGATGAACATGCAGAATAATGTTACCCTCGTCATCGATCTGTGGTGTCACATCCAGCGAGATACCCGAGAAGAATGGCTGCAGTGTGATATTCGGGGTTACCACGTTACTGGCAGTGCCGATACCGGTAGTCACGTTGGTACTAATGCCGGTTACGAAATAGTCGTCGGTTCCTACCTTGAGCACAGCCTTCTGATTATTGGTTGTTGCAATACGCGGACTGGACAGTACCTGCACATCGCCCTGTCCTTCAAGGAAGGACAACAAGGAGGCAAAATTGCCTGACTGGAAAGTCAGGCCGAAAAAGCCATTACCCGTTGTACCGGTCGTTAGTGCACCGTTAGCACCAGGCGTACTGCTCACCATCGTTCCAGCCGTCACACCCGTGGCCGATGCTCCAATCGCCCCTGAGCCGGCCAGGGTTGCATTTGGTGCGGCAATTCCCAGCGAGAACCGATTGGCCACCCCACCAAATTTGCTCCAATTGATGCCGGTCTGATACGAATCGCTGAGCGAAACTTCGATGATCTTGGCTTCCAGCATGACTTGGCGCTCGACCACCAGCTGCGTCGCCTTGAGATACTCCTCGACCCCTCTCAACTCTACCGGCGAAGCCTTGACGAGCACAACCCCGGAAGTCGGATTAATGATCACATTGCGCCCATCCTGATTACCAACGATGGTATTCAGCGCCAGGCTGAGTTCCTTCCAGAAATCATAATCCGATGTCGTTTGCACACGCGCACTATCAACTGCACGTTGAGCCATCCCTCCGGTCGTCCCACCAGGAAGGGCCGGTGCGTTACTCATCCCCTGAGAGGTATTCTGCGTCGGATTCGAGGTGGTTGGCGAACTTCCGGTAACGCGCATATCACTGGAACCGACCCGACGATTGGCCAAGTAGTTGATCTTGAACATCCGAGTCTGGATGGCATTAGGTTGCACGTAGATACGGTTGCCCTGCATGCGGTAATCATAGCCATAGACATCGCGCAGCGTATCGAGCGCCTCGCGTACCGTGGTGTTTTTGAGATTCAGGCTCACCGAGCCGGTCAACTCCGGGGGAAAGAGCATGCTGTACGGGGTTCCGGAAACCAATGCATTCAGCACCTGGGTTACCGGCGCATTATTCACGGCCAGATTGAAGCGCGGCTCTGGCTTGGTCGATGCCGGCAGGTCGATTTGCAGCGGCGGCACCATGGCCTGCCCGATCACGTCACCCTGCGGACGAGCAGACTTGCTGTTGGCCGCCCCCCCCACTTCCTGCTCGGCCTTATCGAACACGTCGCCGCGGCGTGCATGCTGATTGCTGCAGGCGGCAACGACCATTACCGACATGGCGGCAATCAATAATTTGCTCATGGGAGCCCCTTTAATTGCCCAGCCTTGCGGGTTCCGGGCATCACAATCATCTGTTTTTCGACATCGGGAGTCAGATAGAGATGGGTGACACCATCTACCCCCTGCAAAACCGCTTCGCGTTCATTCAGGCGCACCAATGTCGCTTCGCCGACCTTGCCCCCCAGTATTACTGTCTTCCCAGAAATCACAGCGACCGGCTTGCCCCCCTGAGGCATCAACACCGATTGCAGGCGCATGCTGCCCCCATCACCGGACTGAGTCGCGCTCTCTGTCGGAGCCACCCAATTCGCCGGCGGACGCGTTGGATCTGCCGACTGGGCGAATGCCACCGGTGACGAGACGAGAAGGGCAAGGGCGATCAATCTCATAGTGCCAACCAAGTCCGATCGGGGCTCAAGGTGTAAACAGTTAGAGTCAATTCGGCCCTTGGATAATCGATTACCTGATAATTCAAGGGTCCCCAGAGCAATTTCTGCTGCAGCTTTTCCAGTTGTGACAAGTAGGCCTCCAACTGGGCGTAGCTACCCTCCAAACGAATTTCGACGCCATGGCGATACAGATCGAAGCTGCGCTCCACCGGCTTGCTATCCCCATCCCGCGCCTCAAGCGCCAGAACACTCTGTGGCGCCAGCGTTTTCAAACTAAGCAAACGCAGACCAGCATGACGGGCCAGCAGATTTTCGAGCAGGCCGTTCATTTCTTCGGGGCGAACCAGCACGGCACTGAACTGCCTGAGTTGCTCGTCCAGTTGGTCGCGTTCTGCGATCAGGGCAGCAAGGTTGGCCTTGCGCCCGGCATCAGGGTCGATGGCCAGCTGTTGCTGTAGGGAGGCTTCTTCCGCCTGCAGGCGGGCAACATTTGTTCCTTCGCCCAACAGGGTGTTTTCCATCGCTTTCAGGCGAGCGCTCTGCGGGTCGACAAATAGCGAATAGCCGATCAACAGTGGCCCGAGTACGGCGGCCAACGCCACTAACAGGCGCTCACGTCGGGAAAACGCCAGGTAACGAGCATTTAGGCTAGACCAGGATTGGCGCAAACTCACCGCGCTTTCTCCGCTGCTGTACGCAAGGAAAACTCGGTATGGCGCGGCATAGGAACCTTCGCCTGCGCTGGATTGGCCGGTGTCTCCCGATTGCCCGCGGTCGGATCGATACCTTTCATGTCGAGTGTCGCAAAACGCCGCCCGGCAAAAGCAGGTTCAGCATTCAGACGACCGATGTACACCGGCAATAGAGCCGGATCAGTCAGACGACCGTGAATTTCAATACTCTTCTGAGCAAAGCCAAAGCCCGTCAACCAGACACCTTCGACCACCTGCCGAGAAAAACCCTGCAGCAAACCGGAATAGGCATGACTGACTGGCAGATTGCCTTGCGCCACGACATTCAGAACCTCCTTGCGTTGCCCAACTGCCAGACGTGCAGCCTCAAGCTGCTGATCCAGCGACGAATCCGCCTTGCGTGCACCGAGCCGTTGTCCGAGAACCTGCACTTGCTGTTGCAAACCAGCGAGTTGTATACGAATAGCATTTTCGCGAGCCTTCAGGGCATCTAGGCGTGAGATACTCACGCTGGCCAGTATGACAACCAGCATTAGGCCGGCCAGTGCAGTGCCGGCAACGACCGGCAAGGCCAGCCAGTCGAAGCGCGGCCGCAGTTCTGGCAGCAGCAGGTTAATCTGCTGACTCACGCCCCGCTCCTCAGCGCAGTACCAATGGCAAGCAGGCACTGTGCCTGACGCTCAGCCGAGCGTAACTCCGGAATACTGCCGAACTCGACAACCTGTGCCAAGTCCGCAGCCTGTACCGGCAGGTATAAGTTCTGAGTCAAGGCTGCCACGGCACCTGCGCAATCGAACTCCGAACAGACCAGAAGGCGCGATACTGAAATGAACCCATATTGGCGATCGAAATTGTCTAGGGTACGTTGCAACTCTAGCGCCAAACGTTCGAGCATCTGCTGACGGCGTTCCATATCGGCATCGGCCAGCGCCTGCGACGATACCTCTATGCGCCGCGAAAGATACAACTCGCCATGAAAAGTGATGGTAAGCAGGCTTTCATCGGCATTCAAAGCCAGGAAAGCCAAGCCGCGATTCGCTTCCTCGAATAGACTTGCGACGTTGCGCACCGCCATTTCCGGGATATCGATTGCCTCCAGCGGTACGCGCGCCTGGTGAAAAAGCGCCATGCGTTCACCGATTACAGCTCTGGGTGCAACGACAGCAAATACCTGCGCCTGACGGTTACCCTCGGTGGGAATATCTGCCACCGCCACGGCAGCACCTTCAACCGAGAAGTCGACCACATCCTTTAAGCGCCAGCGCAACGCCTGCGCGCGTTCCTCAGGGGGAACGGTCGGTGACTCAATCTGAGCCATATGGTACTGGTTCTCGCCGAGCAATGAAGCGCAGCGATAACGCTTGAGCCCGAGGTTTTGCGCCAGCCTAGATAGGGCATCGCTTTCGTTACCTTCAAGCCGGAATGAATCGCAACGACGTATTTCCGGGGGATGTCCAACGGGGCGAATGACATGAGCAATATCCATGCGGTCGCCGAGCCGGATAACCGACATCC
>JAGWUW010000553.1 GCA_028868235.1 Betaproteobacteria bacterium
GCCACGTCTATCGCAAGACAGACGCCCGCAACGTCGAAAAAGCAGAAAACCTTCCGCTCTACACCCTGCTGCACGACGAGCCGAACAGCTACCAGACGGCCTACACCTTCTTCGAGCAGATGCAGAGCATTTGCGTCCTCTGGGGCAACGCCTACGCCGAGATCCAGCGCGACGTGATGACCGGCAACGTGATCGCCCTGCACCCGCTGCCGGCCGGTCAGGTACAGCCGGAAATGATCCGCACGGCGAACAGCATTCGCAAGGTCTATCGCCTCGGAGAGATCACCCTCGAAGACCAGGACGTGCTGCACATTCCCGCCCTCGGCTGGAACGGGGTGGCCGGCGTCTCACCGATCGCCCTGCATCGCGCCACCCTTACCATGGCCCTCAACGCCGAAGAGTTCGGCGCCAACTTCTACAAGAACGGCACCCGCCTGTCCGGTGTCCTCGAGCACCCTGGCAAGGTCAGTGCCGAGGCTGCCGCGCGCCTACGCGACTCCTGGCAGGCCACCTATGGCGGCAAGGCGAACGCCGGCAAGGTGGCCGTCCTCGAGGAAGGCCTCAAGTTCAGCGCGATGAGTATGCCGCTGGTCGATGCGCAGTTTCTCGAAACCCGGAAATTCCAGGTCAACGACATCGCGCGCATCTTCCGGATCCCGCCGCACATGATTGGCGACCTTGAAAAAGCCACCTTCAGCAACATCGAGCAGCAGTCGATCGAGTTCGTGCAACACACCATGATCCCCTGGATCGTGCGCTGGGAACAGGAGATCAACCGCAAGCTCTTCACGCCGGCACAGCGCAAGAAACACTTTGCCAAGTTCAACGTGGCGGCGCTCATGCGTGGCGACACCAAGAGCCGCTTCGATGCCTACGCCATCGCCCGTAACTGGGGCTGGATGTCGGCCAATGACGTGCGCAACGTCGAGGACATGAACGATATCGAAGGCGGCGACGTGTATCTCTCGCCGCTCAATATGGTCCCGGCCGACCAGCTCGAGGACATGCTCGAGAAGCAAGAGAAGGCCGAACCGCCTGAACCGAAAGACCCTGCCAAGGAACCCGTCAATGAAGACTGAAAACCAAACCGAGCGCCGGTTCTACGGCGACGCCAAGCTGGAAGTGCGGCGCGCCGGTACCGATGCCAAGGCCACCACGCTGCGCGGTTATGCCGCCAAGTTCGACGTGCTGTCCGAGAACCTCGGTGGCTTCCGTGAGCAGATTGCACCAGGTGCGTTTTCCGATGTGCTGACCAACGACGTGCGCGCCCTGTTCAATCATGACGCCAACGCCGTGCTCGGCCGCACGACCTCCGGTACGCTGCGCATCGCCCAGGACGACACCGGCCTTTACTACGAAGTCGATCTGCCGGACACCCAGGCAGCGCGTGATCTGCTGGTCAGCATCGAACGCGGCGACGTCAACCAGTCGTCGTTCGGGTTCCGCGTGGCGCCCAACGGCGACACCTGGGACGAAAACGACGAAGGCACCATCATCCGGACCATCAAGAAATTTGGCCGGCTGTATGACGTGTCGCCGGTCACCATCCCGGCCTATCCGGACGCGACTGTCGGGGTTCGGAGCATGGAAGGCTGGAAAGAGGCGAAAAATAGCCAAATTCAGGCCGAAAAAGCCAAAAAACAAGCCGAAATTCGCCAGAAAAACGACGAAAAAGCCCGTCATTTACGGCTTATTGGCGGCTAAAACCGCACCAAAACACACGTTTCAACCCGCTCAGGCGGGTTTTTTTACGCCCTGTTTTCCCCGATGCGCTCCTTCGCAGGGCAGCGCGCGGGCCTG
>JAGWUW010000554.1 GCA_028868235.1 Betaproteobacteria bacterium
ACAACAGTCATACTCCAAAACAAAATTACCCCAGAACAGCCACCATGAAGCTCAGCGCACTTCGACGCGCCATCGAGAAAGGAAACTTGAAAGCCGTCATGGCGGCACTCGATCAAGGCGCCGATATCGAGGAAACCGACATCCATGGCGACTCGGGTTTACCGCTGCGCATCGCCTGCTTCAAGGGCCTCACCGATATCGTCTGCGAATTGATCCGGCGTGGCGCCGACATTCATGCCCCCAATGCACAGGGCACCGGCGGTCCGATCCGCATGGCGCACCGGGGCGGCCACCACATGATCGTCGGCCTACTACTCGCGCACGGTGCAGAGCTACCAGCCGACCTGCCTCCGCCCAAAACCGACACCAGCGAACGCCGCAAGCGTGGCGAACGGAGAATACACAACTCAGGCCCCCCCAAAGGCTTCAACGAAAGGCGCTTTTTCCAGGATCGCCGAGTCACCAGCGTGCGCGAAATCGAACTGGACGCCACCCAGTGGGAAATCTATTTTGCCCAAACCATCCCGGCAGTACCCCACGCCCCCTTTCCCTCCCTACACGACCCATCCGAGCACGCTTCATCGGTCCTTGCACGAGCCCGGGATTAGTCGCCTAGCGGTAGAGCTGTCCGGTCGATGACCTTGCGCAACACGAAACTGGTATGCACGCCGGTCACACCGGTAATTCGCGTCAACTTGTTGAGCAGCAGATCCTGATAGGCGTCCATGTCGCGCACCACCACCTTAAGCTGGTAGTCAGATTGCTGGCCGGTGATGAGCAGGCATTCGAGCACCTCCGGGATGTCGGCGATGCAGGCTTCGAGATTGGCAAAGCGCTCCGGGGTGTGCTGGTCCATGGAAATACCGATCAATGCCATCAGCGTCAAGCCGAGTTTCCGGGCGTCGAGATGCGCCCGATAGGCGGCGATCAGTCCTGACTCCTCCAGTGTTCTGACCCGGCGCAAGCAGGGCGAAGGAGACAAACCAATGCGATCAGCTAGCTCTTGGTTGCTGATGCGGCCGTCGGCCTGCAGGATGGCAAGAATCTGGCGGTCGTAGCGATCAAGTTCCATTTTATTTCTAAAAATAATGTTAGTTGGCAATTTTATGCCAAAAATAAACCAAAACAAATATCAATACGCAAGCACATGCCGACATCTTTGGCCTAAACTTTCGCCATCAACATAGCATTCAGGAGCCGGTCATGATTTCCAAGCCCAACACCAAATACACCGCTTTTCCCCCGGTTCAGATCACCGACCGCCAGTGGCCGAGCCGCACCATCACGACGCCGCCGATCTGGATGAGCACCGACCTCCGTGATGGCAACCAGGCCCTCTTCGAGCCGATGAACGCCGACAAGAAGATGCGCATGTTCAAGATGCTCTGCGACATCGGCTTCAAGGAAATCGAAGTTGCCTTCCCCTCCGCTTCCGAAACCGAATTCGGTTTCGTGCGCGGCCTCATCGAAGGTGGGCACATCCCCGACGACGTGACCATCGAAGTGCTCACCCAAGCCCGAGAACATCTCATCCGCCGCACCTTCGAATCGCTCAAAGGTGCGAAGAAGGCCATCGTCCACGTCTATAACGCCACCTGCAAAACCTTCCGCGACAACGTCTTCGGCATGAGCAAGGCCGAAGTCGTCACCATGGCCACCGACGCCGTGCGCCTCATCCGTAGCCTCGCCGACGAGATGCCGGAAACCGAGATCACCCTCGAGTACAGCCCGGAACTGTTCACCGCCACCGAGCTCGATTTCGCCAAGGAAGTCTGCGATGCCGTGACCGAAACCTGGGG
>JAGWUW010000555.1 GCA_028868235.1 Betaproteobacteria bacterium
TGATGCGTAACCGCAAGTCGGGCAAGGTTGCCCTGCTTGCGCCGGCGCGCTCGCGTATCTCCGATGACGGCCTGACGATCGCGTGTTACACGCTGTACCGTCCCAGTGGTCGGCAGGTCGTTAGCGACCCCGATCTTGCCGAAAGCCACTGGGACAACACCTCGGCCGAGGCCTTCGCGATGCTGTGGCGGGCTGAGTGCGAAGACCTCAAGGCGCGGCCGCACACCGAGCGCTTCTTCCTCGCCACCGGCCGCCTGCTGCCGATCTGGAACCTGCTCGGCGAAGAAGCCCAGGTGCGCCGCCTCGTCACGCAAGAAGGGCGCTCGCTGCTCGGCCGAATTGTCCCCGCCGATACCGTCAACACGCTCCTCGAGAAGCTCGGGCTCGGCAATCACGTGGTCCTGTCGATCGGGGAGATCGTCCAGGCGGCGATGGGCGGCAAGGTTGTCCCGATCGATTCCGCGCGTGGCCTCAGCCTCAAGCGCTCACGCGTCAACGGCGACCACCGCCTCGAAATCCTCGGGTTCGATCCGCGCTCGTTGCCATCGTGGAAAGCCCGCGGCTGCTTCACCGAAATCATTCAGTACAAGACGCGGCTGTTCGTGCCGGTCAGCATGGCGATTGAAGTTCTGGAGAAGATGGCGGCGTAGATGGTAGCTGCGAGCGTCGTGCCTCAATTTTGGCATTTATGGGTCGACCCGCGATCCTTCGAATGCGTGCGATTGCTCGGCTCAATGACCGGGCCTGGGACAAACCCGCCATTCCCGAGTGCTCTATCGAACGGCAGCTCGCGCCAATAGCCGACGTTCAGTGCTTCCCCGATGCGCGACCGGAGGTGGGCCGTCAGTTGCCCGTCCCGGCAACTAGGTTAGTGGGCAATCCGGCGTATCTCTTCGACCAGCAACGGTGACAGCTTGTACGTGCCAAGCGGGGGGCTGGACGCTACACCGACTTACTCTTTGGCGCCTCTATCAGCCAAGTCTAGCGAGAACGACAGCTGCCTGGCTCCAGACTGATAGACTTTGTCATAGAGGCGCTCGAGGATCGGTGCGAGCTTGACCATGGCTGCAACTTCAAGTTCAGGCGGGATTTCGGTCCGAGACACGACGGCGGCGTCCATGCCCAGCCATAGTACCACTCCGTCCTCGCCGATCGACTGGTTTTCCTGGAACGTGATAAGAAGATCATCATAATTTGCCGCGATCATGGCCAACGAAATACCGAGCTCATCGGTAGCACGGTTTAGGACCGCAAGCAGTGCGACTTCCTCGAACGTCACGATTCCATTGCGCGAAGCCCTCGTGTCGAGACCTGGAATCTCACGCCGCCAATGACGCAGGCGTTCCTGCGTCATTCCAGTCAGCTCGAGAATTTGGGCGTGTGTAAAGTTCATGGACAATCAAAATGCGGCAAAAGGAACCGAGTTGGGGTTGAGCCCGTTCCAACTTGGTGTTAACCCCAACCCGCGAGATATGCCAGAAGGAGGAGCTATGGCCAACCGCTATGAACGCGCAGAACTCCTGGCCGCTATCTGGAAATTGGGTGCCGAGGATGAGCGGATGCCGACCTCTCATGGCATCCTTGACCGCGCGCTCAACGAAGAACTGGACCAGTTGCCCCCGGCGTTGACCGATGGTCTGACGTTCTCGGTTACTGGCGTCGGATTGCGGTGCCTTGAACTGCCCGACATTCTCTTGGCGGCGCAAGAGGCGATGCTAACCAGCGAGCCCAATCCGACTTATCTTTCGACGATCGTGACGTTTGATCGGGAAGAGGCGCGGCAAACGGTCCTATCCT
>JAGWUW010000556.1 GCA_028868235.1 Betaproteobacteria bacterium
CTGCTGACGCATAGGTTTTGCCGGTCCCGGGAGGTCCGTAGAGGATCAGATTGGTCGGTTCGGGCATGGCGATGATCTCAGAGACAGGGGAGGGGAGGGAGGTGGTTGCATCGGTCGCTTGATCGAGCCGCGTTTGACACGTTTCCCAGAGGAAGCCCTGAACGTCCCAGAAGTCCCTGGGCGCCCAATGCCACTCATCTCGCATGACCTGCAGGATGCGCTCGGCAAGCTCGATCGCTTTGCCGACTTCGTTTTGGGTGAGAGGATTGGACCCGAACGCCCATTCCCCAAGCAGCATCTTGGACGCGTTATCAGTCGGTCTCGACCTGATGGGGAACATTCCGACGGGATCGACCAGCGCTCGGACCATCGTCGGGATGGTCCGGCTTTCAGCAAAGGGGTTGCTCGGGAGATTGCCTGGCAGGAGACTCCAGAACTCCTCGGCGAAGGTTGCGCAGGCCGATTTTCCGTCCTCTGCCGCAATCAGCTTTGCGGCCGCGGCTTCCATGGCGCCGGGATTGCTTTGCCGGATTTCCGTTAGGAGGCTGCTGGTACGCCGATCCAGGAGGTTGCAGGGCAATCCGCCTTTGCCCTGAACGAGGTTCAAGACCTTGTCGCCGATCTCTGCGTTCAGGCCGTCACTTGCGCCTTTGAGTATGTTGGCTGTCTCTGAAATCAGAGCCCGCTTGTAGTGATCTTCCTTGCTGCCAAACGTGCCGCTCTGCGAAAAATCAATAAAATCTGGGTTTTCGCGCAAGAAGATGCGGCGGAGCTCCTCCAGCACGGCCCGGTCGAACTGCGGCATCGCTGACCCATACCATTCGATCACCGCGTGCAGCGCATCGGTGGTTGTCACGTCGACAAGTTGCTGCTTGCCAGCGCCCAGATTGGCGCCGGAGAAAAAATAGGCAGAGCTCTTGAGCTGTTCTTCAGGGTCGCGGAAGCCTACGCCGTCCATCGCCTCCAGCGCGCTCCAATCGAGCTGCAGTTCGGCCGGGCTTCGTTGGAGAACGAGAACCGTGCTCCGTGACCGAATGGTGTCCGGAGCCATCCGCAAACGGAACGATCCGTCGGGATGCTCCTCAACGTCAGCGAGTCCGTTGCCCAGCTCCAAGCCCAGTGACCGCCCAGAAAGGGTGCGATAGAGGATGGCTTTGGACCGGCGTTTCCGATCAGTTATTCGCCCGAGCTGGCCAGACGCGACCAGCTGCTCGAGAATTTCCAAGGCCACGCTGCTGTTGAGCGCGTTCGTCCCCTCGTTCACTTGGCCCCCGTTTCCGCGACCCAGGCCAGTGTATTCACCAGCCTGAGATGCTCTACCGTTTTTGCATCCAGTTCCAACAGCTTCGGGTTCGCCAACACTAAGGCGAGAGTTCGCGCCCTGCTGATCGCCACGTTGAGCCGGTGCTTGGAGTAAAAGAAATCAACATGGCGAGGCAGGTCCTCAGGGCTCGAGGTTGTCATGCTGACGATAACCACTTCGGCCTCTTGCCCCTGGAACTTGTCGACAGTTCCGACGCGGGCAGCCGATGGCAAGGCCTCAGCCAGTGCGTTCACTTGCATGTTGTAAGGGGCAACGATCAGAATGTTGTTCCATCCGATGGCGGCTGTCTCACCGGCCCGGTTCACAAACGACATGCCGATCAGCGCTTCTGCCAATTCACGCACGCGAGCGACCTCCTCATCGGACCTCTGGCCGCAGCCGGAATGGTCCATCGGCAAGAAGCGAATGCCCTGGCATGCGAGCGCTGGGTCATGATTTGGTGCTAGCTGAAGGCGTTGACGGCTGCAGTCGGG
>JAGWUW010000071.1 GCA_028868235.1 Betaproteobacteria bacterium
CCCGAGTATTTGAACAACCCGAATGAAGGCGCCTGGTATTACGAACAACAGGAACTCGGTTTCAATTATCGAATCACCGACCTGCAGGCCGCACTCGGCCTAAGCCAGCTACAACGCTTGGACGAGTTCCTAGCAGCGCGGCACTCGATTGCAAGCCGCTACCAAACTGACCTTTCCGAACTCCCGATCACGCTACCCCATATTGCGGCAGACCGACAATCTGCTTGGCATCTTTTCCCTATTCAAATCGATGCAAGTCGGCGCCGCTCCATTTTTGACGCCTTGCGTAACCAAGGAATTGGCGTTCAAGTTCATTATCATCCTGTTCACCTCCAGCCCTATTATCGGCAATTTGGTTTTAGGCCAGGCGACTATCCCTGCGCAGAAGCTTACTACCAGCGCGCTTTCTCCCTGCCGATGTACGCCGCACTCACGCCCCCCGAGCAACAAAAGGTCATCCGGGCGCTTAGCAAGCTATTGACATGAAACTCGGCCTGGGTACGGTTCAATTCGGTCTGGATTATGGAATCACCAACCGCACAGGCAAACCCTCGCTCGGCGAAATCCGCACTATTCTGGCTCAAGCGACTTCAGCTGGCATCGAAACGCTCGATACCGCGGCGTCTTATGGTGACTCTGAAAGCATGCTGGGGATGGCCTTGCCCCGCCCCCATCAATTCAAAATTGTCACCAAGACACGTGTAGTGGATGCGACACTCAGCACGTCGGCCACACTCGACGAGATCGAACGCGGCGTGTTTTGCAGCCTGGAACGCCTCGCCGAAAATAAGTTGAACGGTTTGCTGATCCATCACGTCGATAATTTACTCGGCCCCGCCGGTGACCCGTTATTCAAACGGCTCGATAAGCTCCGCGCACAGGGTATCGTGGAAAAAATAGGCGTCTCCCTTTATTCTCCGGAAGAGGCGCAAGCAGTCAACGCCCGCTTTCCGCTTGATTTAATACAGCTACCGCTCAATCCCTTCGACCAGCGTCATGTGATCCAGGGATCGCTGCAATGTCTAGTGGCCTCCGGTATCGAAATACATGTACGCTCCGCGTTTCTACAGGGGCTTTTATTGGCGCCGGAACAGCCTCTACCCACCAAGCTTGCCGCGCTAGCCCCCTTCATGAAGAACTGGCAAGCTTTTTTGATTCAGGAAAACCTGTCGCCGCTGGCAGGATGCTTTAGTTTCCTACGCAGCCAGATGGGCATCAGCACAGTCATCTGCGGCGCTACCAGTGCCGCAGAATGGATGGAAATCCTCCTGGCCTGGGCAAGCAATCCTGATATACCCAGTGAAAGATTTAAGAAACTGGCCGTCGAGGACGTTAATCTCATCGATCCTCGCTTCTGGCCCAATCGCTAACCTATCAACAGATCATCCATGCTGGCCCTGCTCCAAGCGCGCTGCTCCTCCTCCCGCCTCCCCGGGAAGGTGCTCAAACCGATCCTCGGCGAACCAATGATCGTCCGACACATCGAACGACTGCGTCGCACCCTTCACCTGTCGCCACTTGTCGTCGCGACCAGCACCGAAGCCTCGGACGACCCACTAGCCGAACTCTGCGCCTCACTCGACATTGCCTGCCGGCGCGGGTCGCTAAGCGATGTGCTCGACCGCTTCTACCAGGCGGCGGCACCGTTCGCGCCCGACCACGTCGTGCGCCTGACCGGCGACTGCCCGCTGGCCGACCCCGAAGTCATCGACGCCTGCATCGACTATCATCTAGCCGGCGATTACGATTACACCAGCAATGCGCTGCGCCCCTCCTTCCCAGATGGCCTTGACGTTGAGGTCTTTCGTTTCTCGGCGCTCGCCGATGCTTGGCGCGAGGCACAACTGCCGTCTGAACGCGAACATGTGACGCCCTTCCTCTACAACCACCCAGAACGCTATCGCATCGGCCATTTCACCCAGGCGGAAGACTTTTCCTGGCTGCGCTGGACTGTCGACCAACCGGAAGATTTCGCCATGGTGGAACGGGTCTACGATGCACTCTATCCGACCAACCCGGCCTTTTCTACACGCGACATTATTCGCTGGCTAGCGACACATCCGGAAGTCGCCGCCCTCAACACCAATATCAGCCGCAACGAAGGCTATCTAAAGTCCCTCGCCAAGGATGCCGCCTTCACAGAATCCAGGTAACCCGCCATGAACCACCGCTACGCCCATTCCGAAGCCTTTCTCGAACGCGCCCTGCGCAGCATTCCGCTCGGCTCCCAAACTTTCAGCAAGAGCAGGACACAGTATCCTCATGGCGTGTCGCCCTATTTCATCCAGCGCGGCAATGGCGCCCGCGTCTGGGATATTGACGGCAACGAATACCTCGACTTCATCAACAGCCTGGCCTCGGTCACTCTCGGTTATAACGACCCGGACGTCACCGCGGCGGTCGAAGCGCAGTTGAAGGAGGGGGTCATCTTCTCGCTACCGCACCCGGTGGAAACCGAGGTCGCCGAGCGCATCATCGATATGGTGCCCTGCGCCGACATGGTCCGTTTCGGCAAGAACGGCTCCGACGCCACGGCTGGCGCGATCCGCCTGGCCCGTGCCCATACTAGCCGCGACCGCGTCGCTGTTTGCGGCTACCACGGCTGGCAGGACTGGTACATCGGCTCGACGGCGCGCAATCGGGGCGTTCCCCAGGCCGTGCGCGACCTGACTCATAGCTTCCCCTTCAACGACCTCGACGCGCTGGACAAACTGCTACTCGCCCATCCAAACGAATTCGCCGCCGTGATTCTCGAACCGATGAACATCGCTGAGCCTCTGCCCGGCTACCTCGAAGGCGTTGCCGCGCTGACCCGCCGACACGGCGCCCTGCTGGTATTCGACGAGACCATCACCGGCTTTCGTTTCGCCGAAGGTGGCGCCCAGGCGCTATTCGGCATCACCCCCGACCTGGCCACCTTCGGCAAGGGCCTCGCCAACGGCTACCCAGTTTCCGCTGTAGCCGGACGCCGCGACCTGATGAGACTGATGGAGGAAATCTTCTTCTCCTTCACCTTTGGCGGCGAGACCCTGTCCCTCGCTGCCTCCCTGGCAACACTCGACAAACTCCGCCGCTGCCAGGTCACCGATCACCTCGCCAGCCTGGGCAGCCGACTGATGGACGGCGTCCGCCGCCGGATCGCCGAACATGGCGTCGATGCCCTGCTTTCGGTCAGCGGCCACCCGAGTTGGTCCTTCCTGTTGCTGCGCGACACGCCGCTGGCCAGCCAGTGGGAAACCAAGACCCTGTTGCTTCAATCGCTGTTCGAGCGCGGCATCCTGAGCCTGGGTACCCATAATCTCTCATACGCCCATACCGAGGCCGACATCGACCGTCTACTGGCGGTCTACGACGAAGTGTTCCCGCTGCTGCGCGCCGGAGCCCTCGAAGGGCGAATGGTCGAACTCCTGCGCTGCCCGCCGCTCGAACCGCTATTCAAGGTCCGCTGAGCCCAACTTTTTATGTTCGTCGTCTTTCGCGCCGACGCTAATCCGGTCATCGGCACCGGGCATCTGATGCGCTGCCTCGCGCTGGCTGGTGCACTGCACCGGCGCGGTGCGCATTGCCTCTTCCTGTGCGCCCCGGAAGGCCTAGGCTCGCTCGCCGAGCGGATTCGCCGTGAGGGCCATGACTTGGCGATGTTGCCGCCGGCAGTACTTCCGGTGCCACCCACCCAACCCCATGATGGCAGCCCCTTGCCTTGGACCGCGCAGGCTCTCGATGGACGTGCCTGCCTCGCCACTCTGGATGACCATCCGGAACCGGACTGGATTGTCGTCGACCATTACCTCCTCGACGCAACCTGGGAGAGCACCGTACGGCGACGGACCAGACACCTGCTGGCCATCGACGACCTGGCCAACCGCCGGCACGACTGCGATTTGCTCCTCGACCAAAATCTGCGTGCAGCCGACGCCCCCCCCTATGCTGGACTGACGCCAGCCACTTGCCGCTACCTCCTCGGTCCGCGCTATGCCCTGCTGCGCCCGGAATTTGCTGCGGCCCGGCACTCGACTCCGCGAGCGACAGGTGAAACGCTCCGTCTGCTAGTCATGTTCGGCGGTGCGGACCAAGCCGACCTGACCGGTCGCACAGTTCGCTTGCTAGCCCGACTGGGCCTCGCCTCGACTGTCGACGTCGTTGTCGGACCGCTTTATTCTGCCCGTGACAGCTTGGCAGAAGCCGTCGTCGGACTGCCGCAAGCAACGCTCCATTATGCGCCAACGGATATTACCGCCTTGCTAACCCAGGCCGACCTGGCGATTGCCAGCCCCGGCACAAGCAGTTGGGAACGCTGCTGCCTCGGTCTGCCCGCCATAACGCTGGCTGTCGCAGACAACCAGATGGCGATGGCGGAGCAACTGGCTCGGCAAGGCGCCCACCTATTTCTCGGACCAGCCAATGCAGTAGTTGACGCGGATCTGCTAGCAGCCATCCGACTCTTGGCAACCCGCACCGACTGGCGGGCTCACATGGCCGCGGCAGCCCTCGGCGTCACCGATGGTCGCGGCGCCGAACGGGTCGCCGCCCGCTTAGCCGGAACCGACGTCCATGTTCGCCCCGCGACCGCCGACGATGCTGCGTTGTTGCACGCTTGGCGCAACGACCCTCGCACGCGCGCCCAATCCTTCGACCCGGCGCCGATCACATGGGAGAACCACCAGCGCTGGTTTGCCAACGCCCTGGCCAACCCTGCCCGTATCCTTCTGATCGGCACCTCCGAGGGGAGGGAGTTCGGCTGCATTCGATTCGACCTCACAGACGACACCGCCCGGATCTCGATCTACCTTGATCCGGCACGACAGGGCGAAGGCCTCGCCGCCCCACTGCTCGAAACCGCCGCCCGCCAACTCCGGCAAACCCGCCCCGGCGTAGGCCGGATCGTCGCCGAGGTCAAGACTGGCAACGAAGCGTCGCGCCGCGCATTCCTCAACGCCGGCTACCGCGAGGACCATAGCGTGTTTATCCAATAAGGAGTCCGATCCATGGCTGACTTCAGCATCTCCGACCGCGCCATCGGCGCCGGTTCCCCCCCCTTCGTGATTGCTGAAATGTCCGGCAACCACAACCAGTCGCTTGACCGCGCACTAGCCATTGTCGATGCAGCCGCCGATGCTGGCGCCCATGCGCTAAAGATCCAGACCTATACCGCCGACACGATGACACTGGACTGCGACAGCGACGAATTCTGCATAACCGATCCTGACAGCCTGTGGGCCGGCCGTTCGCTACATGCGCTGTACGACGAGGCGCATACTCCCTGGGACTGGCACGCCCCGATTTTCGAACGCGCCCGCCAAAGGGGGATGATTCCGTTCAGCACCCCCTTCGATGAAACTGCCGTTGACTTCCTCGAGACCCTTGGTGTCGCCTGCTACAAGATCGCCTCCTTCGAGATGACCGACCTGCCTCTGATCCGCCGCGTGGCAGCGACGGGCAAGCCGATGATCGTCTCGACCGGCATGGCCTCCCTCGGCGAAATTGAGGAAACCGTGCGCGAAGCCCGTGCCGCAGGCTGCCGCGACCTTGTCCTCCTCAAGTGCACCAGTACCTATCCCGCTTCGCCCGCCAACACGCACCTGGCGACGATTCCGCACCTGCGTGCCTGGAGCGGCTGCGAAGTCGGGATATCTGACCACACCATGGGCATCGGCGCCGCCGTCGCCGCCGTCGCCTTGGGCGCGACAGTCATCGAAAAGCATTTCACGCTCCACCGGGCCGATGGCGGCGTTGACTCGGCCTTCTCGCTGGAACCGGAGGAGATGCGCGCGCTCGTCGTCGAAAGCGAACGCGCCTGGCAGGCAATGGGCTGCGTCCATTACGGCACCTGCGCAGCCGAACAGAAGTCGCTAGCGTTCCGGCGCTCCCTCTATGTCGTCCGGGATATCGCCGCCGGCGAACCCTTCACACGCGAAAACGTTCGCGCCATCCGCCCGGGTTTCGGCCTGCCCCCCAAATATCTCGACCAGATTCTCGGCAAGATGGCCAGCCGGACGCTGCCTCGGGGCACCGCACTGACCTGGGAGCGGCTGTGACCGAACAGCAGGATCGTCTGCGAGCATTTGCCCAACTAGCCAAGATCGCATCCAGCCATGGGCCGCTGTACTTCGAACCGGTCTGCACCGACGATCCTCGGTGGCTGTCACTGCTTGCCGCGAGCGACAATCCGCCGGTCGGCTACGCACCGCTGCACCTGCGCTACCAGCATGCCTATTTCGCCTCGGCATTCGCCGACTATGCTGCTCTAGACAGTCTGATCCATTGGGAAGGCAAACCGGTTGGCCTGTGGCCCCTTGCCTTTGTCGGCGAAGCGGGTAAGGCACGCCTATCCAGCCAGATTAACGGGCTGGCTGGCGTCATCGCCCCCTGGTTTTCTCGCCACCTCCCCGAAAAGACTACTAAGGCGGCGGCACGCCAGTGGCTCGCCCTACTCGGCGAGGCCGGTGAGGCCTTAGACGTCCCGTCGCTACGCCTGCTAGGCCCCGACACAGGCATCAATCTCCCGGTCTGGCAGCGCCTAGCCATGGAGCACGGCGCACAGGCCGGCGCGACCCATCGTTGCGTCATCGATCTCGAAATGCCGGCGGCAACGTATCACGGCCAATTGCGGAAAAGCTATAAGGCCCTGATCAACACGGCGCGACGGCTCTGGCAAGTCCGTATCGACGAGACGGGAGACGCGGCAGCCTTCGCCGCATTCGAAGGCCTGCACCTCACCGTTGCAGGGCGGCGCACACGCCCGGAACTGACCTGGCAGCTGCAACGCGAAGCGATCGTCGCCGGCGACGCCTTCGTCGTCTATCTCCACGATGCCGAGCAGAGGCTGGTCGGCGCCAGCCTTTTCAACTGCAGCCGCAGCGAAGTAAGCTATGCCGTCGGCGTCTATGACCGGCAACTGTTCGATAAGCCCCTGGCTCACCTCAGCCTGGCCTGCGCCATCGAGCACGCGCGGCAACGCGGTGCGCGTAGCTTCCTGCTCGGCGAGCGCCCCTATCCGGGCGATACCCCGATGCCAAACGATAAGGAATTGCAGATTGCCTACTTCAAGGAAGGCTTCGCCACTGGGCTGGAACGGGTTCCCGCCCTAAGCATCCCCCCGAGTGCGCTGTGCGGGCTGGTCGCGGGCTGTACCGGGGGGACGGCCCGCTCCTAACCTGCCCGCCCTTCAAGGTTTTCGAGCTGGAGGCCCTTCAGTTCCAACATCGCCTCCCGTGCTGTACCAAGGAAGCGCAAGAAAAGATCGAAGCCGAAGCGGGCAAATTCGATCGCCTCGGCATCGCTGGGAATTAGCGTGATGCAGTCGTAGAGAAAACGCCCCATGTGCAGCATTGAGCCGCGGACCAGCGGGAAAATCTGCGCCTCCTGATGCCGTGCATAAAAGAAGTATTCGTGCATTTCGGAAATGCGATCGAAGACCTCCATCTTGTTCTTCATCTCGCGCTCGAAGCGGAGCTTAAGGTCAGCCACCACTGCATCGAGCTGCTCGGCGAGAAAATCCAGTTTCTCGCCCGTATCCACGTCGTAATCGAGCGTAAACGCGGCCAGCATAGCCTCAATCGCCGCCGCCTTGCTCGCCGGAGTCGACGCAATGCTGAAATCTTCGGGTCGCAAAGGTACCGCCCCCTTGATCAGTGCACCGTCGTTCATGTTGAAGACTGTCGATGCGTCGTGCTCGCGGATCACGATCTGCATCGCGTCGCGCGAATGGATAAAAAACTCTGTTGACTGGATGCCGTCGCTGAAATTGCCATCGACCGGAATACCCGTCTGATGCTGCTCGTGCGTGATGTCTATGTATTTTTGGTAATCCGGCTGATCGTTGTCGCCGGTGTAGTACTGCGACTCGCGGGAATGGTGATAGTTAGGATCACGGAAGCCGAGGTCGACGCCAAACAGGTAGGCCTGCTTGAAGCCGAGGCGCAGCACGAGATCCAGACCGCCGTTGGTGACAGTCGGATTAGTCTTGAAAACCGGATAATTGCGCTGAAAATCGATCACCGAAGCCCCCATATCGAGGTCCTTGATTACCATCAGCGGCTTCGTGCTCAGCGAGAAGGCCGCCGGATCGACAATTGACGAGGCGACGAACGGGACGTCACGCAGGATATCCTTGATCTTGTCGGAAAGCAGGCTGACGAAGGTGACATTGGTCCGCTCGACTTCGACATGGAAATCCGGCTTGATACCCGCCCGCGCCAAGGCGTAGATAGCGCTTCCGCAGCTGATGACTACCGCTCTCTCCTGGTTAGCACGCAGGATCGGCAACAGCGTATCGAAGGACGGGCCGGCACCAATGACAAAAGCCACGGCATCGTCCGGAATCGCGGCTTTTCCGGTACATAGCGGGATGCCCTTCTGCATATTGAGGATGCAGTGACGCATGCCGAGCAACTCGTCGTCCATAAAACCCCAGCCACGGTAGAGCTTCCAGAGATCATCGCGCAGGCTATTCCAGGTATCGCGGACCACCCGCGAATCGTAGTCGTTGAAGAACAGGCCGACCCCTTGGAGGAAATACGGCGGCCAGTGCTTGTAGATCAGAACCGGCAGTTTCTCCACTAAGGTCCGCGGTTCCGTTTCGAAGAGCCAGCTGATCCAGATGCCCCCCCGGTCATGGAAGCGCTGCTCGAGCGCAACCCAATCGGTGAAATAAAGCGACAGGTTGAGCCGCTCTATGTCGGTATCGACGATGATAAGGTGACGCATCTCGTAATCGTCGACCAGGCGATCAAGATGCCAGCCAAATCCGCTACCGAACACCAGCGCGATCGGCAGCCGATGCTTACCAAACCCAGGGAAATCGGACCGTTTGCCCTGCGGGAAGCGCCGGTTGAACTCCTCTAACAGTTCAACCCGATAGGTCGGCTCCACCGTCTGATAGAACAGCGGCGAGCCCTGATGCGGAGACGACAGTTGCGGATCGAATATGTGCTCCTGCGTCACCGAAATGTGCGGACGCAATTCCGGATTGTCGAAGTGCTCGAGGATGACCCGGCCGAGGCTGACGAAATCACTGAAGCGACCAACGAATTTTCCATAACGGATGGTCACCCGCCCGCTGTCTTCCACAAAAAATGGCATCGGCAGGTCGACTGCCATCAAGCGATCGAACACCGCGGGGAAACGCTCGCTTAACCAGCGCAGGTTCGCCTGGTAAGTTGCCATCACTTTCATCATGTAGGCTTCCGCCAGCAGCGACATCCCCTGCTCCTCTGCGGACTGCACCGGCCCGTTCTCGGAATTCTCGTTCATTGCTCCCTCATCGCTACCCAATTTCCGATTTTTCCGAACGCAAAAATAATCGCTAAAGTTTGTCCGCCACCGACCGTAAT
>JAGWUW010000557.1 GCA_028868235.1 Betaproteobacteria bacterium
CTTTTCGCTTTCACATTAACCTGGCCTCCCACTCCTGACCCATTGAATCGGGTTGTCTAGCGATTGGATTGCCAAGCCTGATGGCTGCCGCAGTGGCAAAGGCACACACACTTGTGTAGCAAATGGGCCGCATGGACCGATTGCTTACCATGAAGAGCTTCCTGACAGTCGCCAGACTGTCGAGCTTTACCAGCGCTGCTGACGAGCTCGGCATATCGAGAACGCTCGTCTCCCGGCACATCGCCGATTTGGAGACCCATCTGGGCGCCCGCTTGCTCCACCGGACGACCCGTGCCGTAACGCCGACGCCGATCGGCTATGACTATATGACCTTATGCAAGCGCGTCTTGTCGGAAATCGCTGCCGGAGAGGATGAAATTGCTGCAAGCCGGGATGAAATCCGCGGGGAGATTGCCATCCTTTGCCCGATCTGGCTCGGCAGCTTCGGCCTGTCAGAAGCCGCGGCCAGCTTTTGCGTCGAGCATCCGGACGTGCGCCTGAGAATCCAGTTCGAGGAGCCTTCTGCCAATCCGCACGATTTCCTCGAGAAGGAATACGACCTCTGCATCCAGCCAACGGAACTGCGTGACTCGGAAATCAAGGTCAGGAAGATCGGCGAAATCCAGTTTTGCCTGATAGCTTCCCGTGAATATCTTGAGCGCAAAGGGTACCCGGCTTCGCCCGACGAGCTTGAAGCGCACGACCGACTCGTCAAGAGCGGCGAGGCGGATTGGGAGTTCGTCGGCGGGCTGCGAATTGCGGCCCGCAAGCATGTCCGTTGCACTACCAACAGCGTCTTTGCCCTTTGCAGTGCGGCGGTAGCAGGGCTCGGTATCGCTCTCGTGCCGCTGGGCGTTGCAACTCGTTTTCTTTCAGAAGGCAGCGTCTTGCAGGTGTTGCCCGAATTTCCGGTCGCCCCTCGACCGCTTTTCGTTGCCTCGGCTCCCGGCAGCCAGACGCCGAGCCGTATCCAGGCTTTCGTTTCCTGGCTGGCGGATTGGTTCAAGCAGGGTCTTTAAGACCCGAGCATATTGTTGCGTATATTGAACGCATAATGTGCGGCAATGTGGCTTAATCCGCGACAGTCTTTGTTCTATACCTTGCTGGAACAAGGGAGAAGGAACGAGCAATGCAACCCAAGAGCCTGCAAGCTGCAATCGATGAGGCGGGATCGCCGGTCAATCTAGTCTGGAAGCCAAATGCGGCGGCCTGGAAAGTCCCGGTTATCGAGCCCGAATATGTTGGCTGGCGTGCAGAACAGCTTGCCTGGCGCGATGCGGTTGCCCTGAGCGACCTCTCCCATCACATGTGGGATCTGTGGATCGAAGGCCCGGATGCGCTTCGGCTTCTGATGGACTACAGCGCCAACAACTACGAGAACTTCGTTATCGGTCAGGCCAAGCAGTTTGTCCCCGTTACGCGAGAAGGCCACATCGTCACTGATGGCATCATCATGCGCGATGGCGATGAACGCTACAACTTAAGTGGTGTCCCGGCTTCGCAGAGCTGGCTGCGTTATCACGCCGAAAAGGGCCGTTACGATGTCGAAATGACTGTCGATCCTGATTCCGGTTTGCGGAAGGCCGGAGATCCGCTGGTCTTTCGCTTCCAGATTCAGGGCCCCTTTGCCCTTGCGGTGACCGAAAAGCTCTTTGGCGGCCCACTGCCGAAGACGAAGTTCTTCCATTCGACCCCGGTCGAATTGGGCGGACGGCACTTCAGGGCATTCAGGCATGGCATGGCGGGCATGCCGGGCTACGAATTCATCGGCAAATGGGAAGATGCGGCCTTTG
>JAGWUW010000558.1 GCA_028868235.1 Betaproteobacteria bacterium
ATGCACCCCGCTGCCCCGCCGTCCGGTTATAGCCATCAAGCTCCAGGTGATCGCGGTCATGGCAATCAGGCGCAGGGCGAGCTCGTCCCCCAAGGCGCCGCGCGCAAAGACAGCGATCCGCTCAAGCGCGGTGGTGCTGGCAAGAATGACCTGCTGCGAGGCTGGAACCGCAGAGGCAAAAACCGTTGCGTCAGCCGCAGCCATCCAGCAGCCGAATACCAACCCAGCCCCCAAGGCGATCGCCAGCGAGCGCAAGCCCTGACGCGGGTAGAGAGAAAAGCCGGTGTCGCTGAACGAAGGCGGGGCCACCGCGCTTGGCCCTAAATTTCGAGCTGGCTGCCGAGCTCGACCACGCGGTTCGTCGGCAGGCGGAAGAACTCCATCGCACTCGCGGCATTGCGCAGCATCCAGGCAAACAGCTTTTCCCGCCAGATCGCCATCCCCGGCTTGTCCGATGCGATCAGCGTCTGGCGGGAGAGGAAGAAGCTGGTCTTCATCATTTCAAACTTCGCGCCGCACAGGGTCACGTCTTTTAGCGCAGCGGGAATGTCGGTCTCTTCCAAAAAGCCGAATTTCAGCGTCAGGCGATAGAAACCCTGCCCAAGATCCTTGACCACCTGTCGTTCCTGCGGATCGACATAGGGCACGTCCTGAATGGCCACGGTCAGCACCACAACCCGCTCATGCAGCACCTTGTTGTGCTTGATATTGTGCAGCAGCGCGGACGGCACGCCCGAATTGGAACTGGCCATGAAGATGGCGGTTCCGGCGACGCGCTGGGCGCTGGAATTCGCACTCTTGGCGAAGACTTCCATCGGAATGCTGCCCTCCGCCATGTTCTGCCGCATCAGCGCGCGACCCCGCGACCATGTCGTAAGCAAGGTAAAAATCGCGCCACCCATCATCAGCGGCACCCAGCCGCCATCGGGAATCTTGGTGAAGTTCGCCGAGAGGTAGGCGGCGTCAAGCGCGAAGAACAACGCCAGCAGCGGCAGCGACATCCAAGGCTTCCACTTCCACATATGGAACAGCACCACGGCAAGCAGCACATTATCGATCGTCATCGCGCCAGTCACCGCGATACCATAGGCCGCAGTCAGGTTCTCTGAACGCTGGAAAACCAGCACCAACAGGATCACCGCGATCATCAGCGCGGTGTTGATCACCGGGATGTAGATCTGCCCGGCGTTCACGCTGGTATATTTGATCGACATTCGCGGAATGAAGCCAAGCTGGATCGCCTGCTGGGTTACAGAAAATGCTCCGGTAATCACCGCCTGACTGGCGATGATTGCAGCGGCACTGGCAATCGCCAACAAGGGCCAGCGGAACCAGTCCGGCGCAAGATAATAGAACGGGCTCTCCAGCGCGCCGGTATCGCGCATCAGCAGCGCCGCTTGCCCCAGGTAGTTGCAGACCAGCGCCGGAAGCACGATGGCCAGCCATGAAACCTTGATTGGCTTGGGCCCGAAGTGCCCCATGTCGGCATAGAGCGCCTCTGCACCGGTAACCGCCAGCACGGCGGAACCCATGGCAAGAAAGCCCTTGAGCGGATCGTTGAGGAACATGTTTGCTGCATGATGCGGGCTGAGCGCCCAAACGACATCCGGAGTCTGGGCAATGCTTACAATCCCCAGTACGGCAATCGAAATGAAGTAAACCAGCATGACAGGGCCAAACATCCTGGCAACTCTGGCCGTGCCCCTGCTCTGGATCAGGAACAGGAATATCAGGATGAAGACCACGATCGGCACCACCAGACGCTCCATCGTCGGGTTGTAGATAGCCACA
>JAGWUW010000072.1 GCA_028868235.1 Betaproteobacteria bacterium
CGACGATAACCAATATGGAGCCGGCGATGGCAAGAGCGTTACGAACGTTCATTATTTGACCTCTTTGAAAATATTGCTCATGACCTCTTCCACCATTTCCGGTGGGGATTTGCGCGTTAGGGAGCCATGCAGCGAATTGCCCGTTGCCAGGGGGAAATCGCTCTTTGGCTCGCGAATCGTGATGGTCAGTTCAAACAGATACATCGTCATGTCCCACATCCACTTGTCGACATAGGTAACGATTGCATCGACGGTGCTTGGCTTGTCGGTTCCGGTAGTCACGGTATATCCGCGGTGGCGCAAATCATCGGCGATCAGATTACTGATTCCCGCCGTTTCGTCCGGGATCTTTACCACATGCATGGTTTTCATCGACTTGAGGTCAGCCGTCGGATCGATCCTTGCTGTGGCCCGGTTTGCACAACCGACAAGGCTCAGCGCCAGGAAAAAAATGGCCAGCCAAGATGTCATTCGCTTCATTATTCCCTCCCTTGTGATTTTTGAAAGCCCATCATATTTGCATAGAATAATGGGCCTGGACAATCCTCCCCATGCCCGATGGTTTTTCTAATTGACGGTTTACTCCGCTGATTGGTCGCTCTGGATCAAACGTTGCCCAGCAATCGCTTTTCGACCCCGACGATCAGCGAACACAGCAGGGCCACAGCGACAATTTCTTCCCACTCGACTACCCCGATTGGAGCCGTCTGGAACCAGCTGTTCATCCGTGGCAAGTAGGTTATGAGCATCTGCAGACTAAGCATGGCACCGGTACCAATCCATATCCACGGATTCGAGAACAGCCCTTGTTTCCAGAAGCCTTGGCGCAGCGAGCGGCAATTGAAGAGATAGGCGGTCTCGACCATCACGAAGACATTGACGGCCACCGTGCGGGCTTCGGCCAGCGTGTGACCCTGGGCCAGTTCGCGGAGAAAGAGACCGAATGAGCCGGTCAGCAGCATTATGGAAACGAGTACGATACGGCGGACCAGCGCGATGTCGAGTACTGGCTGATCGATCCGGCGGGGCGGGCGGCGCATGATGTCGCGTTCGATGGGTTCGAAGGCGAGCGGCAAGCCCAGCAACACGGCGGTAGTCATGTTGATCCATAGTATCTGCAGCGGTGTGATTGGTAGTGTGGCACCGGCCAGGATGGCTGCGACGATGACCAGTCCTTCACCGAAATTGGTCGGCAGTGTCCAGGTGATAAACTTGATCAGGTTATCCCAGACTCCCCTGCCCTCTTCGACAGATGCCTCGATGCTGGCGAAATTGTCGTCGGTGAGCACCATGGCCGCTGCTTCCTTGGCTACTTCCGTTCCTGCTAGCCCCATGGCGATTCCAATGTCGGCTTGCTTGAGGGCGGGCGCATCATTTACGCCATCGCCAGTCATTGCCACTACCTCTCCGCAACTTTGCAGGGCACGGACTAAGCCTAGTTTTTGCTCCGGCTCCACGCGGGCGAAGACATCGATGGCGCGTACTGCCGTAGCCAAGGCAGTGTCATCGAGTGCTGCCAATTCCCGGCCGGTCAACGCACGGTCAGCATCGATCTCGATCTGGCGGGCAATGGCAAGCGCGGTCACGGCGTGGTCGCCGGTGATCATCTTGACCCGGATGCCGGCTGAATGGCAGTTACGGATAGCACCGATCACCGCCTTACGCGGGGGGTCGATCATGCCGACCAAGCCAATCAGCGTCAGTCGGTCGACGGCCGCGTCGTTTAACACAGCCTCGGTAGGCAGCCCGCGCCGGGCCAAGACGAGGATGCGCATACCCTGCTCGGCATAAGCCTGTGCCGCATGTTCGACAACCGCGACATCGAGTGGCTGGCAGCCGCCGTCGTGGGCGATTTGGTCGATACAACGTGGTAGCAATTTTTCCAGAGCGCCTTTGACGTATAGAGTCCGGCATTCGTTGGCGGCATGGCGGGTTGCCATGTATTGCCGGCAGGCGTCGAAAGGCAGCTCATCACGTCGCGGATAGAGTGAACGCAGGGTGTGTTCGTCCAGGCCGGCCTTGCGGGCGACAACGAGCAGTGCCGCCTCGGTCGGGTCACCGGTGATCAGCCAGCGACCATGTTCGTTGCGCAGCGAAGCGTCGTTGCACAGTGTGCCGGCCAGCAGGCATTCGCGCACGGCGCCAGCGATGGTAGCCGGCATTTCATCATGGCAAATGCCCCCCTCCGGCACATAGCCTTCGCCGCTTACCGCGTAGCCTGCGCCACCGCACCACAGAACGCGCACGGTCATGGCATTTTCAGTCAGTGTGCCGGTCTTGTCCGAGCAAATCACCGTCGTGCTGCCCAGGGTTTCGACGGCTGGCAGATGGCGGATGATGGCCTTACGCCGGGCCATGCGGGCAACGCCAATGGCCAGCGTAACCGTCACAGCAGCCGGCAGCCCCTCCGGAATGGCGCCAACGGCGAGAGCGACGGCCGCCATGAACATGTCGAAAGCCGTTTCGCCGCGCGCCAGGCCGACGGTAAAGGTCAGTCCGGCCAGCCCGCCGATGGCCCACAGCAGCCAATTGGAAAAGCGTGCCATCTTGCGCGTCAGTGGCGTGACCAGCTCGGGAGCAGCGGCGATTAGGCCGGCGATGCGTCCAGTTTCGGTGGCGTCGCCGGTGGCGATGACCAGACCGCTGCCCTGCCCCATCAGCACGCTGGTCCCGGCCCAGACCATGTTGGCGCGGTCGGCCAGTAGGGTATCTTCGAGCATCGGATCAGTATGCTTGCCGACCGCCTGGGATTCGCCGGTCAGCATCGAATCGTCGGTATGCAGTTCGTGCTGGTACAGCAGGCGCAGGTCCGCCGGAACCCGGTCGCCGGCGGCCAGCATCACGATGTCGCCGGGGACTAGGCGGGAAGCGTCAATTTGTCGGCGATGTCCGCCGCGACGAACGGTGGCCGGCGTGGTCACGCTGCGGGCCAGGGCAGCGAGAGCCCCCTCAGCCTTGGCTTCCTGCCAGTAGCCGATGAGGGCATTGATTAGCACGACGCCAAGGATGACGCCTGCGTCAATCGTTTCCCCGAGCCCCGCAGTGACTACCCCGGCGGCGATCAGCACGATGACCAGCGGTTGGGTGAGTTGCGCGGCGAAACGGCGCCACGCCGCTTTGCCCGGCCGCTCGGTCAGCCGATTGGGGCCGTGCCGGTCCAGACGGCAGGCCGCTTCCTCATCAGACAGGCCGAGCCTGCTATCGACCCCCAATCGTTGCGTAGCGGAGTCGGCCGTATGGGCATGCCACGCGGTCCGGGACGATGCTCGTATCGCACGGCTGTCAGGATTGTCCTGTTCTTGCATCGGAGTCGTTTCCACGGAGGCCTCGATTGCAGTCTAGCGCAGCAAGGGTGGTGACCGGGTATTCACAATTGCTGTCGGTGGCCTAGGCTCGCCGGGTGGTCAGGAACAGGAACGGTAGGGTCAGGAAGGGCCAGGCCGTGCCGACCAGGCGAGTCAAACCGTTGAAATTGAGAAAGTGCCCCTGCCTCCAGGTGGCCAGTGCCGCGGCCGAGTACGGGTTGGGGGGGGCCAGGTTGACCAGCACGGCACCGGCCATTAACGACAGGGCGGCGATCATGAGGCGAGGGGTAGGCGGCAAGGCGATGGCCACGGCGAGAATGGCCGAGCCGACCACCAGGCCGAGGCGGGAACCGGGCGTCAACCAGGCCAGGGCGTCGGCCGGGCTGACCAATATGGCGGCGGCTAGGGTTGCCACCGTCAGGCTGAGGAGCAGGAAAAGTGGCACGATGGCGTAGGCGACGAGCAGCCGGGCACACAGCATGCGAACGATGAGGCCCACAGCCACCGCATTAAACGCCGTGATGCTGGCTTCGATCATGACGAAACTTTCGGCGGCAAAGGGCATGGCGCCAGTCAGGCCGAACATCTGACGCAGGTCGCCAGCGCCGAAGAGCAGGGTTTCCGGTGACAGCGGCACGAGCAGCCACAGGCCCAGCAGGGTCAGTCCGAGTTCGGCGTGTGGGATAGGGGCGAGAAGCCGTTGTTCGAGGGCAATGATTCGGGCGAAGATGCGCGGCCCGACGGTCTTTGCCCAGATAGCGCCGAGCAGACCGCCCAGGGTGTTACAGGCGAGATCAAGATTGGATGGTACGCGGGACGGCAGCCAGGTTTGCAGGGTTTCGAGGCAAAAACTGACGCTGCCGGCAAGCAGCGTGGCTACAAGCATGGCCGTGAAACGGCCAGGCAATCGGCTCAGGGCCAGGGTCAGAAAGAAGCCAAGCGGCAAGTAAACAGCAATATTGGCTGCCAGATCGAATACGGTCCAGTAGCGTGGCCAACCCCCTTCAAGAAAGGCGAACGGTGATACGCCGGTATCCCGCCATCCGGTGAAGGGATGCAGGCTGCCATAGACCACCAGCCCGCACCAGGCGAAGGCCAGGTAACTGGCAAAGCGGATGGGACCGAGACCGTGATGGGGCATGACCCCATTTTAGGGACTATCGGTCGCCTCGTCAGCTTCGCGGTCTGGAAACAACGATTCCAGTTGGCATGGAGAGGGCCAGCGGTGCTGACGCTATCGATTGAACTCAGCGGTGATGCGGATGTTCGATCGCGTGATGGGTTTCTGCGGCAGCTCGATGATGAAGCGCCCCATGGATATCTTCCGTCGGTAGCTTGTGGCCGACCCATTGCGGTAAAAGCGAGCCGGCAAGCATGCCCAGCATGCTGATACCAAGGCCGATCAATTGCGGGGGCACCAGGCTGGCTTCGCCGATCAACACTTCGACCAGAACCCACGAGACTAGGCCGCCGAAAATGGCGGCCAGGGCCCCCTGTGTCGTTGCCCGCTTCCAGAAGGCGCCGAAGAACAAGGGTACGAAGGCACCGGCCAGAGTTACCTTGTAAGCGTTTTCCACCATCTTGAAGATGCTGGCGTTGGAATACAGCGCGAAACCGAGTACCACGGCGGCGAAGCAGACGATGGATGCGCGCATGACCTTGAGGAACTGGTGGTCGCCCATGTGCGGGAAGAAGCCGCGCACGATGTTTTCCGAAAAGGCGACCGAGGGTGCCAGCAGCGTTGCCGACGAGCAGCTCATGATCGCCGACAGGACCGCACCGAAGAAGATGGCCTGGGCGAAGACCGGGGTGTGCTGAAGAACCAGGGTCGGCAACACCAGTTGCGAGTCGGTTTCGAGCAATCCCTTGAACAACTCGGGGTCGATCAGCGTGGCCGAATAGGCGATGAACATCGGGACGAAGGTGAAGCAGAAATAGATCGAGGCGCCAAGAACAGAGCCCCACAGCGCGATTTTCTGGGTTTTGGCCGAGGTGATACGCTGAAAGACGTCCTGTTGCGGGATGGAACCGAGCATCATGGTGACCCAGGCACCGAGGAAGGTCAGCCATTTCCACGGATCGGCCTCCGGGAAGAAATCCAGCTTGCCGGCTGCCGAGGCATGTTGGATGACGGTTTCAACGCCGCCGGCCGGCACCGCGACGACGCTGGCGATGTATAGCATGCCGCCCATAATGACGCCCATCTGGACGAAATCGAGGATGGCCACCGACAGCATGCCGCCGAAGGTGGTGTAGGTCAGCACGATGGCGGCGCCGAGGATCATGCCGGCCGTCTGGCTGACGAAATCGTTGGTCACGACGTTGAAAACCAGGCCGAGTGCCTTGATCTGGGCCGATACCCAGCCCAGGTAAGAGGCGACGATGCACAGCGTGGTCAGGATTTCGACGCTGCGGTTGTAGCGCAGGCGAAAATAGTCGCCCAGGGTCAGGATGTTCAGCTTGTACAGTTTGCTGGCGAAAAAGAAGCCGGCGATGATCAGGCACATCGATGAACCAAAGGGATCGGCGACGACGCCGCCCAAGCCTTCCTTGACGAAGGTGGCGGAAACCCCGAACACGGCCTCGGCGCCGAACCAGGTGGCGAATACGGTGGCGGTGACGACCGGCAGCGGCAGATGGCGGCCGGCGACGGCAAAGTCCTTGGCGCTATGCACGCGGGTCGCCGCATAAAGGCCGATGCCGATGGAGACAAGCAGGTAGAGGACAACGAACCAGATCAGCATGGGCGCGCAACTGACAAGCTAAGGGTTTGAAATTGCGCGGATTATAAGGCGATTGCCCCTGTTTTCGGCGTCAGAACGGGGGATCGCTGTGAAAATCCATGCGTTCCCCGGTTGCCGGATGCATAAAGCCCAAATCCATCGCATGCAGCAGTAGCCGATCGGCCATTTTTTCCGCCGGGCCGCCGTAAAGATCATCGCCGAGTATGGGGTGCTGTAGCGACATCATATGCACCCGCAACTGGTGCGAACGGCCGGTGACCGGTTCCAGCGCGACACGGGTGGTTTGCTTGTCGGTATCTCGGCTCAACACGCGGAAGCGGGTCTGCGATGGGCGGCCCTCGTCGAAATCAACTTTCTGCTTGGGGCGGTTCGGCCAGTCCACGATTAGTGGCAGGTCCACGCCGCCGTCGTCGTAGGGCAAGAGGCCGGCCAGAACGGCACAGTAGAGCTTGTCGACTTGGCGATCCTGGAACATCTTCGACAGTCGGCGGTGCATCTCCGCCCCGCGGGCGAAGACGAGCAAGCCCGAGGTCGACATGTCCAGCCGATGCACGGTCAGCGCATCCGGATATTCCTGTTGCACGCGGCGGAGCAGGCAGTCAGCCTTGTGCTCGCCGCGGCCGGGTACGGATAGTAAACCGCAGGGCTTTTCGGCAATGATCAGGGAGTCGTCGGCAAAAACGACCGGTGAGGCGCCGGGTGGGGGGGGCAAATAAGCAGTCATCGGGGTTCGAGGCGAATACGGCAGTGGGCATCCTTGAAAGCTATCGGTTCCTGTGTCCAGCCTTGCCCCAGAACTGTCTGGCGACAGACCCGGCTACCATCCAGCTTGCTTACCCACCAGTACCACGGTGACGGTCCGGCGAGTGCGGCAATGCTGGCCAGCAGCAGGAAAAGGAAAGGTAAGCGTCTGATCGACATGAAGAATTTTCTTGCCAAGAAAAGGCGGGTCAATGTACTGTACGTATACACAGTATCCGATTGGCCGTTAGCGGTGGCGAATATACCGCGTTTGGACCGGCACAGATAAACGGGTTCCTGCAATTTCTATTCCATCTTTGGCCCCTGTGCCATAATCCGCTCAAATTTTCGAGGTAATACCATGGACGACAACAAGGCAAAGGCGCTCGCCGCAGCGCTGCAACAGATCGAAAAGCAGTTCGGCAAAGGCTCCATCATGAAGATGGGCGATGCCGAGATCGACGAAGGCATCCAGGTCGTGTCCACCGGCTCGCTCGGTCTGGACATTGCGCTCGGCGTCGGTGGCCTGCCGCGCGGTCGTGTTGTCGAAATCTATGGTCCGGAATCCTCGGGCAAGACTACGCTCTGTCTGCAGGTCGTCGCCGAAATGCAGAAACTGGGTGGTACGGCCGCCTTCATCGACGCCGAACACGCGCTTGATCCGCAGTACGCCCAGAAGCTTGGCGTCAATGTTTCCGACCTACTGATCTCGCAGCCGGACACCGGCGAACAGGCGCTGGAAATCGCGGACATGCTGGTTCGTTCCGGCTCGGTGGACATCATCATCGTCGACTCCGTCGCCGCCCTCACCCCGCGCGCCGAAATCGAAGGCGAGATGGGCGACCAGATGGTCGGCCTGCATGCTCGCCTGATGTCACAGGCCCTGCGCAAGTTGACCGCCAACATCAAGAAGACCAACACCCTGGTCATCTTCATCAACCAGATCCGGATGAAGATCGGCGTCATGTTCGGCTCGCCGGAAACCACCACCGGCGGCAATGCGCTGAAGTTCTACGCTTCCGTCCGTCTTGATATCCGCCGCATCGGCTCGATCAAGAAGGGCGACGAGGTCATCGGCAGCGAAACCAAGGTCAAGGTCGTCAAGAACAAGGTTTCTCCCCCGTTCCGCGAAGCCATCTTTGACATCCTGTACGGTGAAGGTATTTCCCGTCAGGGCGAAATCGTCGAAATGGGCGTCGCCCACAAGCTGGTCGACAAGTCCGGCGCCTGGTACGCTTACAAGGGTGAGAAAATTGGCCAGGGCAAAGATAACGCCCGCGAATTTCTCAAGGCTAATCCAGAAATCGCTGCCGAGATCGAAGCCGGCATTCGCGAAGCGGCCAGCACCAACGTGATCAAGCCGACCAAAGCCAAGGCCGATGCCTGACCTGCGCGTGCGAGCCCTGCAATTGCTTACCCGGCGTGATTACAGCCGGGCCGAGTTGCACCAAAAACTCGCACCGCATGCCGAATCCGAAGAAGAACTCGACACCGTGCTCGAAACCCTGCAAAGCGAACGCCTGTTATCTGATGGACGCTACGCCGTCCAGCGCGTCGTGGCACGCGCCGGGCGCTACGGCAATGCTCGGCTGAAGCGGGAATTGCGGCAAAAAGGGGTGGCTGACGAAGAAATCGCCGCCGCCCTGCCCGAAGGCGGCGATGAGACCGAGCGCTGTCGCCGTGTTTGGCAACGCAAGTTCAAGGAATTGCCACAATCGCCGGAAGAACGTGCCAAACAGCAGCGTTTCCTGCAATATCGCGGTTTTTCCAGCGAAGCCATCCGCCGCGTTCTGCGCGGAGTAGAGCAATGAACACAACTGCTGCCAAACTGACTGCCAATAACCTGAAGAAGCGCTACAAGGCGCGGACGGTCGTCGAGGACGTTTCCTTCGAGGTTAAATCGGGTGAGGTGGTCGGCCTGCTCGGCCCGAACGGAGCCGGCAAGACGACCTGTTTCTATATGATCGTCGGCCTGGTGGCAGCGGATGGTGGCGAAGTCCACATCGACGATAACCGCCTGACGCACCAGCCGATGCATACCCGGGCACGTCTTGGCCTGTCCTACCTGCCGCAGGAAGCCTCGGTCTTCCGCAAGCTGAACGTCGAGGAAAACATCCGTGCAGTCCTCGAGTTGCAAAAGCTGCCCGAAGCCGAACTGAACGACCGTCTGGAAGGGCTGTTAAAAGAGTTGCACGTCGACCATGTGCGCCACGTTAATGCGGCGGCGCTCTCCGGTGGCGAACGGCGGCGGGTCGAAATCGCCCGGGCGCTGGCTACCAATCCGCGTTTTATCCTGCTTGACGAACCCTTTGCGGGTGTTGACCCGATCGCTGTGCTGGAAATCCAGAAAATTATCCGTTTCCTGAAGGAACGCGGTATCGGCGTATTGATTACCGACCACAACGTGCGCGAAACGCTAGGTATCTGCGACCACGCTTACATCATCAACGCCGGCAATGTACTTGCTGCTGGACGTCCATCCGAAATCGTGGAGAATGAAAGCGTGCGCAAGGTATATCTCGGCGAGCA
>JAGWUW010000559.1 GCA_028868235.1 Betaproteobacteria bacterium
CCAGATTCTCGACTCGGCAGACCAATTGGCGATGGTCAAGCGCCTGCTCAAGAACCTCAATATAGATGACGAAAAATACCCGCCGCGCGATCTCTGCCACTTTATCAATGCCCACAAGGAACAGGGCATACGCGCTGGGCAGGCAGAGGTGTACGACAACTACACACAAAAACGCGTCGAAATTTATGCGGAGTACGAGGCGCAATGCAACCGGGAGGGGGTGGTGGACTTCGCCGAACTGCTCCTTCGTTGCTACGAATTGCTGCAGCGCAACGAACCGTTGCGTACGCATTACCAGCAGCGCTTCCGGCACATCCTGGTCGATGAGTTCCAAGATACCAATGTGTTGCAGTACGCCTGGTTGAAATTGCTGGCTGGCGGGGGGGCGAACGTCTTCGCCGTGGGCGACGACGACCAGTCGATCTACCGTTTCCGTGGTGCCGAGGTCGGTAACATGCGTGATTTCGAGCGCGATTACGCCGGTCAGAACATCATCCGCCTCGAACAGAACTACCGTTCGCAGGGCAATATCTTGGCCGCCGCCAACGCCATCATTAAGAACAACCGCGAGCGGCTGGGTAAGAATCTGTGGACCGATGCCGGCGAGGGCGAGCCGATCCGCGCCTTCGAGGCCTATTCCGATCTCGACGAGGCGCGCTTCGTGGTCGAGGAAATCCGTGAGCTGGTTCGCGACGGCGTGTCACCGATCCAGATCGCTGTGCTCTACCGCTCGAATGCCCAGTCACGCGTGATCGAAAACGAGTTGTTCACCAAAAGTGTCCCGTACAAGGTCTATGGCGGCCTGCGCTTCTTCGAGCGCCAGGAAATCAAGCATGCGCTGGCTTATCTGCGTCTGCTGGGTAATCCGGATGACGATACGGCCTTCCTGCGTGTGGTCAATTTCCCGACCCGCGGCATTGGTGCCCGCTCGCTGGAAAACCTGCAGGCCACAGCGCACCAGATGAATTCCAGCTTGTACAACGCGGCCGCATCGCTGACTGGCAAGGCTGGGCAGACGGTGGGCGCCTTCATCCGGCTGATTGAGGGCTTGCGCCAGGAAACGGCCAATTTGCCGCTGCCTGAGGTGGTCGAGCACGTGATCGAGAAATCTGGCCTGGCTCAGCATTATCGGACCGAGAAGGAGGGCCAGGATCGCCTGGAAAACCTCGACGAACTGATCAACGCCGCCGCCACCTTCATCGACGACGAAGGTGCCATCGGCGAAGGTGGGGCGCTGGTTTCTTTCCTTACCCTGGCCTCGCTGGAAGCCGGCGAGCATCAAGCCGGCGAAGGGCAGGAGGCGGTGCAATTGATGTCGGTGCATGCCGCCAAGGGCTTGGAGTTCGACGTGGTGTTCATCACCGGGTTGGAGCAGGGGCTGTTCCCGCATGAGAACTCGGTCAACGAGGGGAAGGACGGGTTGGAGGAGGAACGCCGGTTGATGTACGTGGCGGTGACCCGGGCACGTCAGCGGCTCTACGTTTCCTGTGCGCAGACCCGCATGCTGCATGGGCAGACGCGCTATTGCATGCCATCGAGCTTCCTCGATGAAATCCCGGAAAACCTGATGCGCAAACTGAACAAGAAGACGGAGGCAATTTCCTCGGTACCGGCCTACGGATCGTTTGGCGGCGGCTATGCCGAACCGCCGGCCAGCAGTGGCCTGCGCATTGGACAGGCGGTCGAGCATGCCAAATTTGGCATCGGCGTCATCGTGTCGACCGAAGGGCGCGGTACCGACGCAAGGGTGCAGGTCAATTTCGGCGGCAGCGGCATGAAGTGGCTGGC
>JAGWUW010000560.1 GCA_028868235.1 Betaproteobacteria bacterium
GGTCCAGCGGCATCGTGGCGAGCTTGCGGCAGAGCATCGGTGCAAGGTGCAAGCGGCTCTTGACCTGCTCGAAGACTTCGGTGGCGTAGTCACCGCGATAGTCGGGCGGCAACTCGAGCAGGTGCACCGACGCCAGATGCATCGGCGTCTCGGCCGTCTCCAGCTGCAGAAATGCAGCGTCCATCGCGCTCAGGTTCTGCATCGCTCAACTCCTCGCCTTCTCGGCCAACACTTGCACCTTGTCGCGCAGCTCTCGCTTGATGATCTTGCCGACCGGATTTCGCGGCAAGGAATCCAGCAGCATCAAGCGCTCGGGAAGCTTGAAGGCGGCGATCTTCTTTTCGTCACGCAACCAAGCGACGATCTCCTCGAGCGTCACCTCCGTGCCCTTAACCGGCGCGATGCACGCACAAACGCGCTCGCCCATCACCTCGTCGGGCCAACCGACGATGGCCACCTCACGTACCTTGGGGTGACCCTCGAGCAGGGACTCCAGTTCTTCGAGGGAGATGTTCATGCCACCCCGGATCACCATGTCCTTCAAGCGCCCACAGAAGCGGTAGTACTGGCCCTTGTCGCCCGCGATCTCGAAGTTGTCGCCGGTTTTGAAGTAACCCTCGGCGTCGAAGGCACTGGCCGTCAATTCCGGCGCCCGCCAGTAGCCGCTGAACACCGTCGGTCCCTTGATCCGCATTTCCGCGGATTGGCCAGGCTCGGTGACCTCGGCCTCGGTACTAGGGTCGACCAGCCGCGTGACGATCTTGCCGTTGACACTGGCTTGCCAATCAAAACCTGGGACGCCGATGCGGGGGAAGTAGGCCGCACGCATCGCCGGCTCCGGAATGTCCCCGGCGGTACCCGGCAACGACATGCCCTCGTTGGAACCGAACATGTTCTGCACTTCGACGCCATAGCGATCGCGGAACTCGCGGATCATCCATTCCGACAGCGGCGCGGACCCAGAACCGAGAATGCGCAGGGTGTCGAAATTGATGCCCTCGAGCAATTGCGGCTGCTTGAGCAGCATGTTGAGCACCGCCGGCGCCGCGCAGGAATAGTGCGGCCGCTCGTCACGGATCTGCTGCAGGAAAATCGCGAGATCGAATGGGTGGTGCTGGATCACCGTCGATCCCGACAGCAACCAGGCCATGAACGAACTGGCGATGCCGGCCATGTTGACCATCGGAAAAGGACTCAGCAAACGATGCCCGGCCACAAGGCGGGCGCTGTCGGCGACCGCCTGCGACTGCACCAGCCATTCGTTGAAGCTGCGCGGAACGCCCTTGGGTCTCGACTCGGTCCCCGAGGTCCAGCAGACGGTGAAGACATCGTTCGCACTCGACGCCGCCTGCGCTTCGTAGAGGCGGGCCCTGGCCGGGTCCGTGACCTTCGCGATCTCGGCGTCGAGATCGAGCACACCGGACGGCAGTCCTCTGCCGTAGGCCAGCACATGCTGGAGCGAGGGGCAGTTGGACCGAAGCGCTGCAATCATCTCGGCATGCGCGTGGCGGCCGATGCGCTGGGCCGTGACCGCCGCCTTGGCATCCGTGGCCGCAATGACATGTGCCAGTTCGTGCTGGCGATACTGCGCCGGCACCGGCGTGACGATGAGGCCCAGCTTGGCGCAGGCCATGTAGACGATGAACTGATCCACCGAATTCGGCAACTGGCAGAGAATGACATCGTCCTTGCGCAGCCCCAGGTCATGGAGCAGCACGACCATGCGCGCGACTTCGTCGGCCACGTCGTTCCAGGTCAAACGCCGAGTCGGTCGACCCGACACGGCC
>JAGWUW010000561.1 GCA_028868235.1 Betaproteobacteria bacterium
CGGGAGCAAGCATTGGTCCTATTGCGTCGTATGGTGGGAAGGGAGCCAGCGGCGCAGGCTATCGCTTTCGACTACTGACAGGGTGGCCGCAGAGGCTTTGGCCCGGACGACATGGGCCGACAGTTCCGCCAAAACCGAGTTGCGCACTATTGGCGACATCGTTGACGCCTACCTTGGCCCGAAGGATCGCCCTGATCCCGTCCCCGATGCCAAGCGCAAGCGTGAGGCTTGGACGGCTGCCGCTCCCTATTGGGCTGCGCTGCTGCCGGGGCAGACTGACGAAGGGGTAAGCCTTGCCTATCCCAAGTGGCGCAACCGTTCGGCAAATACGCACCGACAGGAGTTGTCCCTGATTCGTTCGGCCTTGGCATGGGCGGTCAATAGCAACCGGCTGGATCGGGCGCCCAAGGTGGCGCTGCCACCGTTGCCGCCATCATCGGTTGAGCATCTGACCAAGGACGAGTTTCGTCGCTTCCTTGATGGCTGCGGCTGTCCGCACGTCAAATTGTTCGCCATGCTGGCCGTGACCACGGGAGGCCGAAAGACCGCATTGCTGCAAGCCAAGTGGGAGCAAGTTGATTTCAAGCGGGCGCTTATGGACTTGAATCCACAGGGGCGGACCCAAAACAGCAAGTTCCGGGCGACCGTGCCGCTCAACAGCCTGATCGTTGCCGCCCTTGATGAAGCGAGGCGGTTGGCCACCACGGGGTATATCATCGAACACCGGGGCAAGCCGTTGCTGGACATTAAGAAAGGCATCGAGGGTGCCAGCAAGCGCAGCGGCATCAAGTGCCACCCGCATATGTTTCGGCACAGTGCTGCCGTGTGGATGGCAGAGGACAGAGTGCCCATGCCGGAAATCGCTTCGTTCCTCGGGCATCGGGACATTAACGTAACGACGCGGATTTACGCGAAGTTCCACCCTGACTTTCTGCGCAAGGCGGCGAACAGCCTGACTTGGTAGCTAGCCGGGCGGGCTGGTCGGGCATTGTTCAAGGCAAAGCCTTGCCCGACCTGCCGCGCCGGATTCATTACCCGGAATTGGCACCGGAATAGGACCGTGGGGCGCGACGGCGGAGTCTCCCGAGGGGCGAAGGGCCGGTTTCCATTCCCGGCCCTGTGCGACTCTCCTAGACGGCCTGAGCGGCGTCGGTCGGATAGCCCGCCGTTCCCGGCTCAAAGGTGTTCCTTGCCCATCGGGCCTGAGCGCCACGGGCGACGAACCCGGCAGGGCTGTTGCCAAGGGCAAGCTGGCTGTTGTTCGTAAAATCCTGGGCCTGCGGTTCGGCCCCGATCTGCGGGGAATCGGGTTGCCCCTGCTGCTTCCATGCGACCGGCTCAGGCTGTTGCCCCGGCTGATCGGCGCTGACCTGCCCAATCGACGCGGCGGCTTCCTGCAAGGCTGGTCCCGGCTCAAACCCAAGGGCCTTGCCAATGTCCCCGCTGGCCGCTTCCTCGGGGGTGATTTCCCCATCGCGAACCGCCAGGGCCAAGCTGTCCTGTGCGATCATGGGAGCAAGCGCGGCAAGCTCGGTATCCTTGCCGGTCGATACATAGGTGGACAGCGCAGCGTCATACTGGTCCACCGTGCCATCGTCGCTGGCATCGACCAGTTTCATTACCTTGGCCACCGTGGGCAGCATGGCCGGATCATGGGAGAGGTAGGCGTTAAGGGCCATTTCATAGGCTGAGCGGGTATCGTTCCCGTCCTGCACTAGCTGGTTGGCCAGCTGGATCACGGCTTTGGCATCATGGCCGTTATCGTGAAGCAGGCAGAGGGCAGCATT
>JAGWUW010000073.1 GCA_028868235.1 Betaproteobacteria bacterium
TGGGGCCGCACCTTGAGCAACCCATCCCCGCAAGCCTGCTGCATGCGCCGATCATGTTGTTTCTCGTGCTTCCGGCGTTCTTTTTCGGCTTCCTCCTCACGGTATTTCCGCGCTGGACGGGCTTTCCTGATTCGGCGCCGATCATCTACATCCCGGTTGGCGCGACCTTCCTCCTGGCAGCGATCATGCTGTGGACGGGCCTGCTTGCCGCCGTGCCCCTCGCCATTGTCATCGCATTCGGCGCGGCGGCGACAGGCTGGATCTGGGCGCTGGGCTGGATGCTTGGCTGGCTGGTTCTCGAATTGCGCGCCGGCAGGTCGCCAACATGGCATGGCTGGTCGATCTTCTCCGCCTGCTGCGCAGGCTTCAGCTGCCTGATCGGGGTTATCGTGGGTTTGAGGTCGCTGGATGGCATGCTGATCCACGTGTCCAACCTGGCCGGCCTCGCCCTGTTCACTCTCCCGGTCTTCATCACCGTGTGTCACCGCATGGTCCCGTTCTTCGCGGGCAACGTGGTGAAGAGCTATCTGCCGTGGAGGCCATTCTGGGTCCTGGCTGCCTTCTGGATCGCAAGTCTTGCCGGAGCTGGCGCCTATTTCGTTTCCGCTCCCGGCGTGGCCGCAGCCAGTCATGCAGCCTTGGCCGGTCTGACCGGCCTCATGCTGTGGAAGTGGTGGCCCGGAACCCGTGCGCCCGGCTTGCTGTGGGTGCTCATCCTGGGATTTGCCTGGGCGCCGATCGGCTTCGCCTGGATCGCCTGGTCCGGCCTGTTCGCACCGCAGAGCGTCAGGGGAGGCATCCACCTGCTTACGATCGGTTTCGCGGGCAGTCTCGTAATCGCCATGGTCACGCGCGTGAGCCAGGGGCATTCGGGCCGACCGCTGACCATGCCCGCCCTCGCCTGGATTGCCTTTGCTCTGGTCCAGGTTTCAACCGTGCTGCGATTGGCTGCGGCGTTGTCCGGTGAAGCGCTCCCCTTGCTGATCCTGTCCGCCTTCTGCCTCGCGGCAGGCCTGTTGCCCTGGGCCGTCCGGGCGATGGCGATTTACGTTCAACCTCGCGTGGACGGCAAGGCAGGATGACTCCATGGCGCAAGTTGGCCTAGTCACGCTACATGGCGTTTATTTTCAGACCATGAGCATCGCCTTCACGACGTAGACCAGAGATAGCGGGCCGCAGCCAATCTCCACGCCAGTGCCCAACCCGCACCAAGTGCCCAGCCAGCCGCGACATCGCTAGGCCAGTGGACGCAGAGATAGAGCCGCGACAATCCGATCAGGATCGTCAGAGTCATGGCCACAGCCATTATGTAGATTCGCGCCGAACGGCCTGGTTCCACATCGCTCGCGAGCGCGGCGATGGTGAGATAGACCAGCGCGGAATTTGCGGCATGACCGGATGGAAAGCTCATCGATTGGCCCTTTTCCGACGGGGTGCACCTTCCATGCGGCCAACCGGTTTGAGAGCAAAACCAAGACCAGAGATGTGCATCTGAAGCTGCGAATCCGCGAAGCGGCACCGCGTCCGCTTCCTTGTATGTGGCTACGGCGTGGAAGGACCGCACCCCGTTCAAGGCCACATGTCCCGCCGCGCCTCATAGCTGATGCCATTCTCATCGGCGAAATCACGAGTGGCGTAATAGCTACCGAACCGGTCTCGCAGAGCCTCAGCCAGTGCGTCAGGCGAAAATGGCTGTGCAAGCACCAGCAGTTCTGCCAGCCGCTCCTGCGCGTCGGGACCGAAGCGGATCTGCACGGCGAACTCGTAATCGACGTCGGCGCCGAAGTGGTAATAGTCAGCTACGACTGCGCCATCCTCAACGATGAAGGTATGGCCTTTATTCGAGTTTGACGGCGTCCTCGTCGAGACTTTGGAACCTGCTGCCTGTGGCAACCCAAACAGCGCGGTGCCATGCGCGTGAATGGTGTCGAACGCAACCTCGAGCTGCGGGCTTACGCCGCGAAGGCCAGATACGACATCCTTCGCCCACTTGAAATACTCAGCCTTCCGCTCCTGCGGCCAATCTGCCGGAGGGGAGGCGACGATGTCCCGAAGGTTGCTGATCTTGTCCGCAAGCTTCACCAGTTTAGCTTCAGACGATTTCGTGGCAGCCTTCTCGACCTGGAGACGTTTTCGCTCCGCCTTGGGTTTTGACTTGTCGTCGGTCACTTCCGCGACAATCCTTGCGACCAGCGCTCCGAACCTCGTTTCGAGCTCCTCAAGAGACGTTTCCGTGTCTTCGATCGTGTCGTGAAGGAGCGCGGCGGCAATCACTTGGGGATCAGAGACTCCTGCCTCGAGGGCGAGAATGCGAGCGAGGGCGAGCGGATGGTTGATGTAGGGCGAAGCATCAACATCCTTGCGACGCTGCTGCCGGTGCCGGTCCGCGGCGAAGCTTGCCGCATCGAGAACCAGAGCCAAAGCGTGACCGCTGGCGTGGCCCGCAAGAGATTGCCCGCCAAGACGTTCCGGGCGCTTTGTGACTTGCCATTCATGGCCGCAATCGCGGCACCTACGATCGGGCATATCTTCACCCATGACGCACCCGCCCAACACGATTTCACCGCGATCGGAACGGTCAATGATGTCTGGACCGGGCATGCCGTAGATGATGTTGACGCCGGATTTGGTTCGGCAGCGTGGGCAAATGTAGGTGCGAATAGGCTTTTCTCCTGTTGAGCGAGCATGCGGGCCACCGCTGGCCAGCGTTCGATATGCCAGGGCTACGACAAAACTGGTTGTATGAGGGCGCGCGGCTTCGCACTGCCGCGGGATGCGTGGGCTTGATCCGCGCGCCACTCAAGCATCAGTCTACAACCGCCAAGCTGTCCGGGGACAGCTGGTGAGCCAATGCTGCGGCCTTATCGAGGCGCTCCCAGCGATGGTGCGCCGGTGAACGCCAACGCCCGAAATGGCCGAGCACAGCAGTGTCGGCATAGCTGGGACGCAGCAGGTCGAGATCGCGGATGATCCCCGCAGGCGTCAGGTCCCACGCAGATCGTACCGCGGTCGCAAGCGCCGCATCGGGAATTGTGCCTGTCCCGTATGTCTCGACATTGACCGACACAGGCTCGGCGACACCAATCGCATAAGCTAGCTGAACGGTGCAGCGGTTTGCCAAGCCGGCAGCAACAATGTTCTTGGCGATGTGCCTTGCGACATAGGCGGCCGATCTGTCGACCTTTGTCGGATCCTTGCCGGAGAAGGCGCCCCCACCATGTGGGCACGCGCCGCCGTAGGTATCGACGATGATTTTTCGTCCGGTAAGGCCCGTGTCACCCTTGGGCCCACCTACGGTGAATGACCCGGCCGGGTTTATGAACGCCTTGAACCCTGGTGTCCGCAAGGGCAACGGAATGATCTGGTCGATAACCTGGGCCTGCAGCAGAGCCCTGACCGATTCGAGCTCGCTTTCAGACTGATGCTGCCATGACAGCACGACCGTCTCCACGCCGACCGGTTTGCCCTCACGGTAGCGCACAGTGACCTGAGCTTTGCCATCAGGCCTAAACAGGCTGCCACCTTCCGCCACAAGCTCACTGGCGCGAGCGACGAGATCCGTGGCGAGTGACCAGGCCAGCGGCATAAAGTGTTCGGTCTCGGCAACGGCATGACCGAACATGAGGCCCTGATCGCCGGCACCCGTCTCCTCTCCGCCATCGACCCCCGCCTCGATTTCCGGACTTTGGCGATTGAAGCGGACCTCAATTTCGCAGGTGGCCGGATCGATGTCAGTGGCTTCGTGACCATATCCGACGTTTCGCAGGACAGCGCGAACCAGCTCAGGTGCTCCTGCCTCAACCGTGGCAAAGTCTTCTTGTCGGGCGGTACGGAACTCCCCCGCCACGATGATTTTGTCGTTTGCAGCGAATGTCTCACAAGCGACGCGGGCATTGGGATCGAGCGTCAAGAAGGCATCGAGAACTGCGTCCGAAATCTGATCGCAAAGCTTGTCAGGATGGCCTGCCGATACGGCTTCAGAAGTGAACAACCCTTCAAAAACAGACATAAATGTCTCCAGCTTTAGCCGCTTTGACGATGTCGGGGGCGGCAATCAGGAACAAATCCCCCCGGCCCTTGGGCTGGCCAATCCAATCAAGATCCGTGAGGCCAACTCAGCGGAGCAGGACTAACTCCGGCGTTCCGTTGGCGCCGATCCAGACAATCGCGTTCTGCTGGTACTTTCGCCCCAGCAAGCAGGCCTGATCGCGTGAGATGCCTACAGCGAGATAGCTGGCTTCACCCGGCCAGGTGGGATCATCCCCCTGCCCCACACCCTCGAATACGGTCGCTCCCAAGGCCGCAAGCTCGCTCTTCAGCAAGGCCTGCGATGCCGCGTTGTCATGTGCGGCCGACTGGGTGCTGTATGGATTTTCGACGGTGATGAAGGCGGCGCCGGGGCCGCCCGCGGCCGCAATTGCTGCGGCCATGACCGGGGAAGGCACATCGACTCTCAGCACGATGGCCTCACCATCCATACCGGCGCTGTAGCGCGTACGCCGATAAGCCTGAACAAGGGTAGGATCGAGTGAAGTTCGGGACATGGAAACCCTCTATACTAGAGGGCCGACACAGCTTCCGCTTCGTTGCCCACAAGCGGGCCACATCTGCTTTCGCAAACCACCTTGCCCGGAACGGCAGGTTGGTGTGGGCGTCGACCCAACTCTTGATGACCGTCAAATGCTAGCCTACGCTTCGCGAGAAAGCAAGCGAGAGCCGCAAATTCCGACAGATGGTCGGCTGCGGCGGCTCAATGGCCCCACCGTTGGTCAGCAACCGTTTTGAGCCGGTCGGCATGGCCCGTAACGACCATCCTACTGGGCGATTGGAGGCAACCCTTGATAGAACCGGACAACTACACGGATGACGAAGGGCCAAAGCAGATCCAGGGCTTCTTGGGGCTGATTTTCGATGGGGACGCCGCTTTCGAAGCAGCACTGGCGCCCCTCAGTGGGTTTGACTTCTGGACTTACGCACAACTCGCCGATGAGTTGGACGCGGTCGAACGGTGCGTCGTCGTCGATTTCGGGAGCGGGCCTACCGAGCTATACTTCGACGCTAGTTTGGTCGAACAGATTGTCGGGGCGATTCCTGCCGTGGATACACTCTACGATTGTCCCGACGATCAAGGCCCCGCCGGAGGAGCCGGGCACGTCCTGGTGATGGCAGACGGTTTCAGCGACAGCGATGTAACGCGAGCTGCGTTGAGCTTGCGCGCCGCTCTCGATGCGGATCTCGCCGCCATGACCGCCCGCCTCCAGGAGAGCTGAAGTCAACCGGGCACGGGAGCTTCTCTTCGCGCAAAGCAGCCGCCCTGCTTTGCGCCGTAGAAATCTGAATGGAAGTCTGGAGGTCTGCCGAGATGAGCCAGAGGTTCACCCGCGAAGAGTTCTATGAATTGGTCTGGTCGAAACCCATGACGCACTTAGCCAAGGACTTCCGGCTGTCAGACGTTGCGCTTCACAAGATCTGCAGGAAGCATGATATCCCCAACCCGCCCCTCGGCTGGTGGGCCAAGCATGCCGCCGGCCAAAAAGTGAAACGAATTCCACTTCCGAAGGCCAAAGCTGGAGTCGCCCTCACCGTAATCATAGCGAGCGGTGAGGTCCGGCAAGAACCCGACACCTTAGCGTCGGCACGAGAACAAGCACGCGTAAAGGCGTCGGAAATCGATCTGTCGGGAGAGGTGCTCTCGCATCCCTTGGTGCAAAAGAGCTTCGACAAGCTGCGAAAGGCCAAGCCCGGCAACACCGGCCTAGTCAGCCTTTCATCGGACGAACATGTTCAGCTCGAAATTGCTCCGGATTCGATTGACCGGGCAGAGCGCTGTCTCCTTCAGATCGTAGCTGCAGCCAAGGCGCAAGGATTCGAGCTCTCTGCAAAGGCAAGCAAGGCAACCTTCACCAACGGCTCCGTCGCTATCCCGTTCGCCATCAAGGAAGCCTACAAGCGCATCAAGCATGTTCTGACACCCGAGGAGATCGCCGAAGACGAGCGCCGTCAGCGACGGCGATCGCGAGATTGGAGCCGCAGCGATTGGACGCCTCACAGCTTCAGTTTTGGACGACCGGAATGGGACTATGTACCCACCGGTCAGCTGGCCTTCGAGTTTGATATCCACCTACGGTATGCGTCACAGGTTCGCAGAGCATTCAAGGATGCCAAGCTCCAACGACTTGAGAATTTGGCGCCAGACATTGCTGTTGGGCTCGCCGTTCTGGCTGCAGCAAAGGCAGAAGACGACCAGAAAGCGGAAGAGGCACGGCTACGAGAGGAGGAGGCGAAACGACGCCGTATCGAAGCACAGCGGCTGCCCACCTCGATCACCTGGGGTGCAAGATGGCGCATGGCGTCTTCGATGCGCCCTTGTTGCGCTGCCTGTTCACCAGCACGACGCTCGGGATGATGGCCGGATCGAGCAATTCGTCGATCAGCTCGGCATCATGTCCGGTCACGCGGGCAGCCGGGAACACAGCAGTCAGGCAGTCGCGGCGCAGCGGCGAGATTTCGTTCAAGGCAAGGCGCGTACCGGCTTTGGTCGCCCAGACTGCGAGCATGCCGGTACCGGCCGAAGGTTCGAGCACGAGCTCATCGGGTATCAACCCACAGGCCCGTGCGGCAAGCCAGGCGAGGCGCGGCGGCGTTGCGAATTGCTGGCGATCCAGCGCCGCAATCACATCCTCATTCAGACATCCCGCAAAGCAATGAAACAGTATGGCTTTGCGCCCCAAGGTCACGCTAAGCGACGGATTGCGATCGTCGTGAGCCGGGCAGCAGCACATACCTTTGCCCTGACGCCATGTACCCTGAAGGCTTTCGACGATGGTCCGGGCACGGCGTTCGAGTTGATGAGCATTGTCTAACGGGGGCATCGACCTACTCCGGTTGAGGTGCCCTCCCCGTGCAGCCTCCGCTCTGCACTCGCGCCAAACCATTTTCCTACGTCTTTTGTTCTTTATATGTTCTAACTCGATTCGGCTACCCAAGGATCGAGAAATGACAATGAAAGCTCTCGCGATCGCAGGCATCGCGATCACCTCTGCTATCCCCGCCTGTGCCCAGGAGTTGCCAACGCCAGCTAAAATCGAAGTCCCCGCCAGCCACTCCGAAGGCATTCGGATTGCTGAGGCATCGAACGGCTTCCAGCTGGTCGAGCATGGGCTCTGGCGATCCACCCAAGACGGCCCGGCACCTGTTCTGACTGTGCCACAAAATGGCCGGGTCAACCTGCCATACAGATACGAACCCAAGGCCAAACCTGGCCCATCCGGCTTTAGGCGAGCAAGCTACCTGCCCCATGTCTATGCGGCGGAAGCGAAGTATGCACTGCCCGTCGGCCTGCTCGATGCACTCGTATGGACAGAATCTCGATACAACCCCTTCGCCATCAGCCCAGCAGGCGCAGCAGGTCTTGGGCAGCTAATGCCAGCAACGGCAAAGGAACTCGGGGTCTTCAATCGCTTCGATCCTATGGCCAACATCTTCGGCGCAGCTCGGTATCTGCGGCAGATGCTCGACAGGTTTGGCGTGGTCCACCTGGCCGTGGCGGCCTACAATGCGGGACCAGGCGCAGTCGAACGTGCAGGCGGCATTCCCCGCAATGGCGAAACACCCGGGTATGTCCGCGACGTCCTGCGGCGCTGGCAGTTTTAGTGCGAACTGCATCGAGTGGCAGTTGATCGGAATGAATGCTTCTGCTGACGGGCGTCACGCAGCGCGCTTTCGCCCCTTCTTGATATCGACTACCTTGCGCCCATCGAGGAAATCAGCCCAATCCTGCATCATTCGCCGGCGAGGCGCGAGATACTCCGCCGCGTTGTAAGCCCCCCTGACATCATTCTTCTCTGAATGAGCGAGCTGCATCTCGACCCAATCCTCATGGTACTTCCGGATCCACATCGCTGGCTTGCCAAATTCAACCAGCTGCTCGTTCGCCCATGTGCTGGCGAGGCCTCGAAAACCATGGATGGTCTGCCTACTATGATAGCCAAGGCGGTAAAGCGCATAGATCATCGTGTTTTCAGACAAAGGCTTGTCTGGGTGGGTGCCGGGAAACAGGTAATCACCGGTCGCCGTCGATACCATTTTCCTAGCAAGGAATGCGGCCTGAGCGGAAAGTGGAACAAGGTGTTCACGCCCCATCTTCATGCGCGCAGCCGGAATCCGCCAAACGGGTTCTGTACCATCGATATTTTCAAATTCGGATTTGACGGCCAGCCGAAGCTCTTTTGTCCTGACCCAGGTCAGCAAGGCGAATAGTACCGCATCGCGGGTGATAGCCGAGCGCCGGTCACCTTCCTCTTGGTAGGCTCGCAGCTTTTCGAGAAACGCAGGTATTTCATCCAGAGGAAGGCGGCTCATGTGCTTCACCCTGGGCCGGGGCTTGAGGGCTCCACTAAGGTGAGCAGTGGGATCGCTGGATGCCAGCCCGCAAGCAATCGCGAACTGAAAGACCTGCCCTACCCCTTGCTTGGCACGCCGACTGATATCGAGCGCGCCTCGTATCTCAATCCTGCGGATCATCTCCAGAACCTCGGGGGCAGTGATCTCGCGGATCAGCCTCTGTCCTAGGGAGGGGAACACGTCCCGCTCCATTCGTGACCAGACACGTTCGGCATGCGCAGGATTCAACGCCGACTGGCGGTTCTCGTGCCAGCGTTTCGCCACCATGTAGAAGGTGTCACCGTTCTCCGATATCACCTCCCCCTTGGCCTTCATTGGATCCTTGCCCTCGGCAAGTAGCGCCTTGGCCGCTTTGCGTTTGTCCCGGGCGGCGGCGATCCCCAACGCCGGATAAGCGCCAAACGACAGCAACTTCTCCTTGCCTGCAACTCGGTACTTCATCCGCCAAAGCTTCGTGCCGTTCGGCTGGACGAGCAGGAACAAGCCCTCGCTATCGGCAAGCTTGTACGCTCGCTCGCGTGGCTTGGCATTCTTGGCTTGAGTCTCCGTCAGAGGCATGGGGGTATCGCTCCTTTCCGATACTCCGCAAAACTACCCCCAAAATACCCCCACACCAAATCTGGCTGCATGTGGAAGGCCATGGGCGCATGCGGACGCGAATCACCCGCAACCCTCTGCTATTATTTCGATTTTTGGAAAAATACGGAAGCTGCCGGAAGCTTCCGGATAAGCCAATGGTAGCGGAGGAGGGACTCGAACCCCCGACACGCGGATTATGATTCCGCTGCTCTAACCGGCTGAGCTACTCCGCCCCATCGGGCCTCCGGCGTGTGCCGGACAGGCGGCGCTCCTAGCGGGGGAGTGGCGGGTGGTC
>JAGWUW010000074.1 GCA_028868235.1 Betaproteobacteria bacterium
CGCTTCGCCTTCAAGATCCTGTCCAAGGTGTTCAACTTCGATCACCGCGAAATTGCGGCCAACCCGGTGCACCTGATGTACGTGCTTGAACAGCAGGTCGAGCAGGAGCAATTCCCACCCGAAGTCGAGGAACGCTATCTGCGCTTCCTGAAGGAATACCTGAGCCCACGCTACGCCGAGTTCATCGGCAAGGAAATCCAGACCGCCTATCTGGAGAGCTATTCTGAATACGGTCAGAACATCTTCGACCGTTATGTCACTTATGCTGACTTCTGGATTCAGGATCAGGAGTTCCGCGATCCGAACACTGGCGAAATGCTCGACCGTTCGGCCCTCAACGATGAGTTGGAAAAGATCGAGAAGCCGGCTGGTATCAGCAATCCGAAGGATTTCCGCAACGAGGTGGTCAATTTCGTCTTGCGCGCCCGGGCCAAACACGATGGCAAGAACCCAGCCTGGACCAGCTACGAGAAGTTGCGGGCGGTGATCGAGAAGCGCATGTTCTCGAATACCGAGGATTTGCTTCCGGTCATTTCCTTCAACACCAAGGCCAGTGCCGACGAACAGAAGAAGCATCAGGACTTCGTCGACCGCATGAGCGACAAGGGATATACGGAAAAGCAAGTGCGTTTGCTTTGCGAGTGGTACCTGCGCGTCAGGAAGAGCAGTTAGGCGGCTGGGGCGTTCTGATTTCGGGCGCCGCCAGCCAGCGGGTAGCGGACAACGGGAGGCGTCATGACCGTACGTATCGTCGATCGTCGGCAGGACAGCAGAAACAAGAGTTCGATCAATCGCAGCCGCTTCATTCGCCGCTTCAAGGGACAGATCAAGAAGGCGGTGGCCGATGCCATTGCTAAGCGTGGCATCCGCGACCTTGAAAATGGCGAGAAGATCGGCATTCCGGGAAAAGATATCGGCGAGCCCCATTTCCGCCATGGGCGAGGCGGGCGGCGCGAGATCGTCCATCCCGGCAACGACCGCTTTGTCCAGGGCGACCAGATGGACCGTCCGCAGGAGGGTGGAGGTGGTCAGGGCAAGGGGCAGGCGAGCAACGAGGGCGAAGGGCTGGACGATTTCGTATTCACCCTGACCCGCGACGAATTCCTCGACATCTTCTTCGATGAATTAGCCCTGCCCAACTTGGTCAAGCGCCAGCTGGCCCGAATCGACGAATACAAGCGGGTGCGGGCCGGTTACACGCAGAGCGGGGTGCCAACCAACATAAACCTGGTGCGCACCATGCGCAGTGCCGCCGGGCGGCGCATGGCGATCGGCGGACCGTACCGCCGCCGGCTGCGCGAATTGCAGAACGAACTGGAATCGCTGCTCGACGAGGCTAGCCCCGATCCGGACGAGATTGCCCGCCTACGCCACGAGATTGCCGTCCTGCGCGCCAAGCAGGAGGCTGTGCCGTTCATCGATCCCTTCGACCTGCGTTACTCGAATCGGGTGCGTATCCCACAGCCCTCGACGCAGGCCGTGATGTTCTGCCTAATGGACGTTTCCGGCTCGATGGACGAGGCCACCAAGCAGATGGCCAAACGCTTCTTCATGCTGCTCTACCTGTTCCTGAACCGGAACTACGAGCATATCGAAGTAGTGTTCATCCGCCATCACACCATTGCCGAGGAGGTGGATGAAGACACCTTCTTCCATTCGCGCGAGACCGGCGGCACCATCGTCTCATCGGCACTGAAGCTGATGTACGAGATCATCCAGGCGCGCTATTCGAGCAGCATGTGGAATATCTACGGTGCCCAGGCCTCGGATGGCGACAACTGGGATTCCGATTCGCCGGGTTGCCGGGATTTCCTTGCCGATTCCATTCTGCCCGTTGTGCAGTATTTCGCGTATGTGGAGATCACCGAGGCTGAGCCGCAGAACCTGTGGCGCGAATACGAGAAGCTCGTCAGCACACATGCCGGGGTTTTTGCGCAACAGCGCATTGTGGCGGCCAGCGACATCTACCCGGTATTCCGGGAACTGTTCAGGAAGAAACTGGCATGAGCCGGAAACGTCAACATAGAATCGCCGAAGGGTCGGACTGGACCTTCGAGGAACTCGATCGCGCTGATGCCGAGATCGGTCGCGTCGCCCGTGCCTACGGCCTGGATTGCTACCGTCATCAGCTGGAGATCATCACGGCGGAGCAGATGATGGATGCCTACGCCGCTATCGGTATGCCGGTCTATTACCATCATTGGTCCTTCGGAAAGCACTTCCTGGAAACCGAGAACCGCTACAAGCGTGGCCAGATGGGGCTGGCTTACGAGATCGTCATCAACTCCGATCCGTGCATCGCCTACCTGATGGAAGAGAACACCATGGCCATGCAGGCGCTGGTCATTGCCCATGCCGGCTACGGTCACAATTCCTTCTTCAAGGGCAACCATCTGTTCAAGCAGTGGACCAGTGCCGACGCTATCATCGACTACTTGGTCTTTGCTCGAAATTACATCGCCGAGTGCGAGGAGCGCCATGGTGTCGATGCCGTGGAGCAACTGATCGACGCTTGCCACGCCGTGTCCAGCCTTGGTGTCGACCGTTACAAGCGCTCGCCACCGCTGTCCCTGCAGAAGGAGAGGGAGCGCCAGCGGGAACGCGAAGCCTATCTGCAGTCGCAGGTCAATGAATTGTGGCGCACCCTGCCGCGGCATGAAGCAGCGACGCAGAGTGGTGAGGAGGTACGTTTTCCGGCCGAACCTGAGGAAAACCTGCTCTATTTCGTCGAAAAGCACGCTCCCCTGCTTGAGCCGTGGCAACGCGAGATCATCCGCATCGTGCGCAAGATCGGCCAGTATTTCTATCCACAGCGCCAGACGCAGGTCATGAACGAAGGCTGGGCCACCTACTGGCACCATACGCTGCTTAATACCCTGTACGACGAGGGGCGACTTACCGACGGCTTCATGTTCGAATTCCTGCAGTCGCACACCAATGTTGTGATGCAGCCGCCCTACAACAGCAACTGGTACTCCGGCATCAATCCCTATGCGCTCGGCTTTGCCATGTGGCAGGATTTGCGCCGTATCTGCGAAGCGCCGGATGACGAAGACCGGGCCTGGTTCCCCGACATCGCCGGCTCAGACTGGCGGGAAACTTTCGATTTCGCGATGCGCAACTTCAAGGACGAGAGTTTCATCGCCCAGTTCCTGTCGCCCCGCCTGATGCGCGAATTCCGCTTCTTCGCCGTGCTCGATGACGATGCCCGGGCCAAGCTGGAAGTCAGTGCCATTCACGATGATCCGGGCTATCGCGCCCTGCGTCTCAAGCTGTCGGAGCAATACAACCTGGGCAGCCACGACCCCGACATCCAGGTGTGGAATGTCGACCTGCGCGGCGACCGGTCGCTCACCCTGCGCCATTTCATGCACCGTCGACGCGATCTGGCCCCCGATTACGAGCGCGTCCTTGAGCATCTGGCTTATTTATGGGGGTTTGCCGTTCGTCTCGAACAGCAGAATGAGGATGGCGAAGTAACCCTGCTCGCCGAGCGCATGCACGACCGCCGGCGCGGCGCGACAGAATAGTTTCCGGCATCGGGGCGATGCCTTCCCCAGCTTGCCGCAATCATGTGAAAATGACGCAGGATAACAAGGGGGAATTATGTCGGCTGAGCTGCAACCTGCCTTGCAGGTAACGACTCCGAATGGAGCACTTGACGGGCACATGCTGCTCGTTCTTGGAATCATGATCGTCATGGGGGTACTGGGCGGTGCCGCCAATTATTTCTTGGCCGATCGCCAGGGCGAACCTGCCCGCCGCGACTGGATAAAGTACCCGGTATTCGGTGTTGTCGCCGCGTTGACCGTGCCGATGTTCCTCAACATGATTTCCAGCACCTTGCTCGAAGGGGCTCGTACCAAGCCCATCGACTATTACGTCTTCGCCGGTTTCTGCCTGTTGTATGTCGTCGCCTCGCGCCGCCTGTTCGAGAACATGGTGCAGCGCCTGATGGGGCAGATCGATCAGGTGCGGCGCGATGTTGGCCATCTCAAGCAGCAAAAGCGCGAAGAGCCTGCCCTGCCGATACTGGCCAAGAGTGAGGCGGAGGGGCCGAAGAGCAGCGAACCGGATCCGCGCGACGTGCTGTCCTACAACGATGTCGAAATCCTGCGTGCCCTGTCCGAAGAAAGCTTCGTCTACGGCAACTTGGCCGCCGTCTGCGACAGTACCGGGTTGGCGCGTGATCTGGTCAGCCAGCGCCTGACCGTCATGAAATCACTGGGTGTCATCGAAACCCGGATCAACGAGAAAAATGTCCTGCACTGGGTCGTTTCGACTCGTGGCAAGGCCGTACTGGCCGAGATTATTGGCGGACAGGAACAGAAGAAAATCGCATGAACCTGCCGGCTTTGGTGGCCGGCCCTTAACCTGAAACAAAACATGAACATCGTCATTCTCGCTGCCGGCCAAGGCAAGCGCATGCATTCCAATCTACCCAAGGTGCTGCACCCGATCGCCGGCAAGCCACTGGCGCAACATGTCATCGATACCGCCCGCCAGCTGGAGCCGGAAAAACTGATCGTCGTGTATGGCCACGGTGGCGACGTCGTCCGCGCCACCCTGGCTGCCAGCGACCTAGCCTGGGCCGAGCAGGCGCAGCAACTGGGTACCGGCCATGCCGTCGCTCAGGCCATTCCGGAACTAGGCGACGCTTCGCAGACGCTGGTGCTCTATGGTGATGTGCCGTTGACCACCGTGGCGACGCTCAAGCACCTGCTGCAGGCAGGCAAGGACGGGCTGTCCGTGCTCACCGTCAATCTTGCCAATCCGACCGGCTACGGCCGCATCGTGCGCGACGCGGCGGGCAACATGGTCAGCATCGTCGAGGAAAAGGATGCAACACCGGAGCAAAAGGCGATCCGCGAGGTCAATACTGGCATCATGGCCATCCCGACCACGCGTCTGGCCGACTGGCTGGGCCGGCTCAAAAACGACAATGCACAGGGTGAGTACTACCTGACCGACATCGTCGCCCTGGCCGTCGCCGAAGGCTTGCCAGTGCGCACCGCGCAGCCGGAAGGCGAATGGGAAGTGCTGGGCGTCAACAGCAAAGTGCAACTGGCCGAGCTGGAGCGCCAGCACCAGCGCAACCTGGCCGATCAGCTCTTGGTCGCTGGTGTGCGCCTAGCCGACCCAGCGCGCGTCGATATCCGTGGCCAGCTGACCCATGGTCGCGATGTCGCCATTGACGTCGGCTGCGTCTTCGAGGGCAAGGTCGACCTGGCTGATGCCGTCGAGGTAGGCCCGTACTGCGTGCTGAAGAACGTCAAGGTAGGCGCAGGGACCCGTATTGCGGCCTTCTGCCACTTCGAGGATGCAGTGATCGGCCCGGACGGCGTGCTCGGCCCGTATGCCCGTCTGCGCCCGGGCACCGAATTGGGGCCGGAAGTGCATATCGGTAACTTCGTCGAGGTCAAGAAGAGCAAGATTGCCGCCCAGTCGAAGGCCAACCATCTGGCCTACATCGGCGACGCCGAGATCGGGCAGCGCGTCAATGTCGGCGCCGGTACCATCACCTGCAACTACGATGGCGCCAACAAGCACCTGACGGTCATCGAGGATGATGTATTTATCGGTTCCGATACCCAGCTGGTGGCGCCGGTGCGCGTCGGCCGTGGGGCGACGCTGGGTGCCGGGACGACGTTGACCAAGGATGCGCCGCCCGAGGCACTGACGGTGTCGCGAGCCAAGCAGATGACGCTACCGGGTTGGGCTCGGCCACAAAAGGTGAAGAAATAATGGACTGGGGATTCATGGCTTTTGCGATTGCCTCGACACTGTCGCTGGCGGCCGGGGGGGTGCTATTGCTCGTCGGCTACATCGGTACCGTACCGGCCGCGTTTAGTTTCGGTTTGAAGACCGGGCTGCCGGTCCTGCTGGTGCCGGTGATCGGGCCGGTCTGGTTCGCGCTGACTCGCGGTCCGGAATTTCGCCGGTCGGCTATTCAGTTGATTGTCGGGGTGGCTCTGGTGGCGTTGGCGACTGGTTTGATCCTCGGCCTGGGCCCGCAGTTTGCCGAGAAACTGGCAGCCGAGATGATCGAGGCTGCCAAAAACCGCTGATTTTCATTTTTTCAGGGAGAACAAGATGTCCAAATACACAAGTGACGCCCTTCGTTCTGTAGCCTTGGTCGGTCATGGCGCTGCCGGCAAGACCAGTCTGGCCGAAGCCCTGCTCTTCGCTACCGGAGCGATTTTCGCCAAAGGTAGTGTCGACAAGGGCAATACGGTGGGCGATTCTGATCCACAGGAAAAGGAAGCCGGTCACTCCCTGAACTCGGCGATTGTTAATTTCGCCTACGAGGATACCCATGTTCACCTGATCGACACGCCGGGCTACCCCGATTTCGCCGGCCAAGCCATTGCTGCTCTGGCCGGAGTCGATACCGCCCTGATTGTGATTAACGCCCAGACCGGCGTCGAGCTGATGACCGAGCGTATGATGCGCAATGCCGCCGAGCGCAAGCTGTGCCGGATGATCGTCGTCAACAAGATCGATGCCGACAATCTCGATCTGCCGGGCCTGGTTGCCGATATCCGCGAGCGTTTCGGCAAGCAGTGCATGCTGCTCGACTTGCCGGTGCACGGGGCGGCTGATGTTGTCGAGGTACTCGGGCACGATGCCGGTGATGCCGATTTTGAATCCGTGGCAGCTGCCCACCGTGCTCTGATCGACCAGATCGTCGAAGAGGATGAAGACCTGCTGGCGCAGTATCTGGAAGATGGGGCTGATCCAAGTAGTACGGCGCTGCATGCGCCGTTCGAGAAGGCGTTGCGCGAGGGGCACCTGATCCCCATCCTGTTCACCTCGGCCAAGACCGGTGCCGGCATCAAGGAACTGTTGCATGTGCTGGCTTCGCTGGCGCCCAACCCTGCTGAAGGTAACCCACCGCCGTTCTACAAAGGTGAACCAGGGGGGGCGATAGAGTCCTTCCAGGCCGTTCCGGATGCCAGCAAGCATGTGCTAGCTCATGTTTTCAAGGTGGTCGCCGACCCGTATATGGGTAAAATTGGCATATTCCGGGTGCATCAAGGTACCGTGAAGAAGGACATGCAATTGTTCGTCGGTGACGGCAAGCGACCGATCAAGGTTGGTCACCTGTATCAATTGCAGGGCAAGGATACGATTGAGGTCGATGAGCTACTGCCAGGCGACATCGGTGCCATCGCGAAGGTCGATGACATCGATTTCGATTGCGTGCTGCACGATTCACGCGACGAGGACCACATTCATCTTGTGCCGCTCGAATTCCCGAAGCCGATGGCCGGTCTGGCCGTCGAGACCCGGAAGAAAGGTGACGAACAGCGCTTGTTTGACATCCTCGGCAAGCTAGCCATGGAAGACCCGACATTCCTAGTCGAGCGCCATCCGACCAGCAACGAAACGGTTATCCGCGGTTTGGGCGAGATTCACTTGAAGGCGAAGCTGGCCAAGATGGCCAGCCAGTACAAATTAGAGGTCGATACCAAGCCGCCGCGCGTCCCCTACCGCGAAACGATCACAGGTGAAGCCGAGGCCATGTACCGCCACAAAAAGCAGTCGGGAGGCGCCGGACAGTTCGGTGAAGTGCATCTGCGCATCGAACCAAAAGGGCGGGGCGAGGGTTTCGAGTTTGTCGATGCGGTGAAGGGGGGGGTCATCCCGGGGGTTTTCATGGCAGCTGTCGAGAAGGGCATCCGCCAGGGGCTGGAAGGCGGAGTGGTTGCCGGCTATGAGGTCGAGGATATCAAGGTCACCGTCTTCGACGGCAAAACCCATGCGGTCGATGGCAAGGAAGTCGCGTTTACCATCGCTGGTCGCAAGGCAGTCATTGAGGCCATCCGTAATGCCCGGCCGATCGTGCTGGAACCCATCGTCAGCATCGAGATTGTCGTGCCGGAAGGGGCGATCGGTGACCTGACCGGCGACTTGTCCGGCCGCCGTGGGCACATCACCGGGACTGACGGTCGGGGTCACGGTATGGCAGCGATTTCTGGCGAAGTGCCGCTGGCTGAACTGAACGACTACCAGTCGCGTTTGAAGTCGCTGACCGGCGGGCAAGGCAGCTACACCATCGAGTTTGCCCGCTATTCGGCCGTGCCGCCCAACGTCCAGCAGCAGATGGCGAGCAAGTTCCAGTTGCACGACGAAGACGACTAACCGTGGCCGTCAACGGAAGAAAGGCCGGTTTAGCCGGACTTTTTGCATTGCCGAGCCATATACGGCGATCAGGGGGAGGGGAATGCTGCCCGGACGCCAGCCAGCACACGCTCCAGTTCTTCTTCGAATGCGCTTAGCTTGTCGTTTAGATCTTTACGTCCTTCCTTGATCGCTTGTTCAAGCTCAAGGGCGCAAGCGGATAATTGTTTGGCCCCAATCGTCCCGCCTGTTCCTTTCAGGCTGTGGGCGAGGCGGGCTGCCGTTTCCCTGTCATCGGCTGCTAATGCATCGCGAATTCGCACGTTCTCTCCGGCGAAGCGTGTCTGGAAATCGCGGAGAACCTTCTCATAGAGTGCAGCCTTGTTCATCATGCGGCGGAGCCCGTCGGCACCGTCGATGCCGGGCAGGTTGGTAAATGCCGGTGGGGCTGATTCCAAGGGGGTGGCGAGGGTCAGGGGCGCCGCCACAGCCTCATCTGCGGGCTCGGCGACCGGGCGGGCAGCAATGTAGCGGCGAATTATCGTAATCAGGCGTTCCGGATCGATGGGTTTGGTCAGAAAATCGTTCATGCCGGCATCAACAGTGCGCTGGCGTTCGTTTTCCAGTGCGTGAGCGGTCAGGGCGACGATGGGAATGTCGCGATGGAGCGAACCGCTGCGAATCCGCCGCGTTGCTTCCAGACCATCCATCTCGGGCATCTGGATATCCATCAGGATCAGGTCGATTTCCATGCCCGACTGTTCGAGTTCCCGAATAGCAGCCTGACCGTTGTCGGCCAGCAGAACGGTTGCCCCCAGCGACTCAAGCAGGTCGCGCATGATTAACTGGTTAGTCGGCACATCTTCGGCAACCAGGATGCGCGTTCCGGCCAGCGGTGCGGCGCCAATCGGCGCCTGAGCAGAACCACCGGCAGCATTTGGCAGGCCACGCAGCCGACCCAGTAGTTCGCCAATGCGGGCTGCGGTGACGGGTTTTTCGGCAATTTCATCGAAATCGCCGAGTACGCCGCGTAGCTTGGAGGAATGGGGATTATCCGCAGTAATCATGACCAATCGGGTTGTTTGCCCCAGTTTTTCGCGCAGGAGACCAGCCAGTTCCAAACCATCCATGCCGGGCATGTTGAGGTCGACCA
>JAGWUW010000562.1 GCA_028868235.1 Betaproteobacteria bacterium
TTCTCTGTTTAAATCTGACTTAGTTTCGTTCAGATCCTTTTTCCAAACTCCCATCAAGCCAATGATGAAGTTATTCTCGGTGATTGATTGCGAGTAAGGCGGATTGCCGATGACGACAGTGAAAGGTGTTTTGTCCTTTGCTTCGTTGGCTCGCTCAGCCTCATGGGCCAACGCAACCTGACGCGCCCGTTCATCCAGATCTAGGGCGCGTGGTGGCTGAAGTGAGTTCGTGAGCAGGATATGCGCGCGCTCATCAGAACCGAAGGTGTACCCGGTCTCGACCAGTTTCAGCCCGATCTTCATATGCGCGATAGCATAGGCCGCCATCTTCAGCTCGAAGGCGGTGATTCGCGGCAGCAGGTGCTTGGGCACATAGGCGTTCCATGCAGCCCTGATCTCCGCCGCCGACTTGCGCTCGGCCTTCCAGGTCTCGACCATCCGTTTGTGGATCAGATCGATCACCTCGACCAGAAAGGTGCCCGTACCGGTGGCCGGATCGAGGATCTGGACGAAAGGCGCGTCAGGTTTGACGTGGGCGGGAATGGCAATCTTGTCGCTCCGGGCGGCAAGTTCGCCCCAGGTCGTCGTATCGGCAAGCCCCAGCGGTAGATCGAACCCCGTCCGCAGCATTTCATCCACGCCGCGCACGATGAAGCCGACTACGGCAGGCGGAGTATAGAAGATGCCGGCATCGACCTTCTGATCCTTGTCATACTCCTTGAGGAAATCCTCATAGAAGTGGATCACCGGATCCTTCTTGGGGTTCCGATTGCCAAAATCCTCCAGCACCCGCTCCATGTTGGCGCGGTTGAGCATATCCACGACATCGCGGACGCCCAGTTCGTCGAAGTCCATGCCGCTTCGCTTGTCGCGTCCGCCGATCTTGAGGAAATTGGCGAACAGCTCCTTCAGGAACGGATTGGTCTTGGGCACCATGTCGGCCAGATTGTCCGCTATGATCCCGACCGGCCGTGAAATCCGCGCCGCCAGCATGCCGTAGCAGATGGTCTGGGCGAACATGTCGGCAAAGCCGTCCTCATCCAGATCGTGGATAAGGTTCTTGCGGAATGCCTCCAGCATGGTCCGCATCGGCCCCTTGTCGGTTTCGGCGGCGAGCAATTGGTTGGCGCGGGCGCGGATCTCCCCGGCCAGCCCCGCCAGCCGCACGGCGAGTTCCTTGGAAGTGGTGATGACTTCGCGGTGCCCAACCTCGAACGCGCCAGCCCACTGGCTTCGCCAGCCGGCTTGGTTTGCAGGATCGTTTGGCCATGTCAGCCGCTTTGACAGAAGGTCCGCCGCGTGTCGGTTATGGAGAACCGTGTCCCGCGCGTTCCAGCCGAGCACCTTCATCACCGGAAGGTCGCCGGTCGATGCCCCCTCGCTGAAATGGACGAAGGCCAGTTCGCGCTCGCCCGATTTGCCGAAATTGGCTGCGAAGATCAGGTCGCTCTTGTCCCAGGCGGCGCGTTCGGCTCCCTTGCTCTCACCGCGCTTGCTCACCACCAGCGCGCGCAGGATACGTCGTAGGACGGTGACCGACATCGTCTTGTCCTCGAACGAGAGGAAGAAGATGCCCCAGGGCTGATTGGTGACGAGTGGGCGGAGCTGGTGGATTTCGCGCAGCTTGGCCGCGTCCTCGTCCTTCAGGCCGAGTTCGCGCGGCTCGTATTCGAAGACCACATCTTCCAGCCCGTAATCGTCCGGGATCGGCCATTCGAGCTTGTCGCGCAGCAGTTCGACCAGGCGCGGGAAGCTATTGACCCTGGCCAGCTCTTCGGCGGT
>JAGWUW010000563.1 GCA_028868235.1 Betaproteobacteria bacterium
TGACGGCCGTACCAACAGTGCAGATATTCTGGTCGGGCCCGCGGAAGCCCATTGGATCACGCTGGAAGTTCGCATTCCCTTTGAATCGAGCCAGCAGGTTGGGTCCGGGGTTCACGAGATCCACTTCAATGTCGAGCGTCTCGCCTCGGGGACGGATGGCACGCCTGCGACGGTCTCGGAGAAATCCACCTTCCTGGTACCTCGCTGAACGAATCGGAGATTGACACGATGTCGAATACCCAGGTTTCCCCTGTTGCCAGCAGATCCGAGTCCATCGAGAGTCAACGCCCATGGTGGACTTATGGGATGGTGTGGATGGTCATCAGCGGCCCGCTCTCGGTGGTCATCGCCGCCTTGATCAGCGGATACGTCGCCTGGCATGGCCAGGACCCCGTGCTGTTGCACGACGATGTGGGCCCCCCGCCATCGGCCATCAAGGCCGGAACCGATTCGCAGACCCCGGCGGAACTTGCACGCAACCACGCCGTGGTATCCAAGCACTGAATGCAGGTCTCCCCCATCGCGGGCAGGGACATGGAAGGGGGACTTGAATGAAAGTCGGCAGATCGAGCTTCGGAATACGCTTGCTGTGCGTTCTGTGGCCATCGTTCCTGATGGCCGGAGTGATGGAAATGCTGGTGTTTTCCGTCGTCGACCCGCACACGCTCCAATGGTTCGGCGGTGCCATGATCGAGTGGAGTTCAACGGCCGTCTACACGCTTGCGTTCTTCGCCTTCTGGCTGATCATCTCGACCGCGAGCGCGTTGACGCAATTGCTGGTGACCTGTCCGCCCGACAGCTTTGAGGAGCGTGCCCCTCAACTCTAGCAAGCGCTGCTCGCTTGCCTTCGATACCGGCGCCAGGGCCGGACGGACTGCCAGAATCCAGTCCGGTCCGTGTCAGCAGTTCGCGCCGTTGACCAGTTGCTGCAGTCCGGCCTGATCAACGATGCGGATATGGCGCTGCTTGACTTCGAGAAAGCCATCTTCCTGAAACTTCGAGAAGGTTCGGCTGACGGTTTCCAATTTCAAGCCGAGGTAGCTGCCGATCTCTTCGCGGGTCATCCTCAGAATCAACGAAGAGGCCGAAAAGCCTCGCGCTTCGAGGCGTTGCGTGAGATTCAACAAGAACGCCGCCAGCCGCTCCTCGGCACGCATGCTGCCCAACAACAGCATCACGCCGTGGTCGCGCACGATCTCGCGACTCATGATCTTGTGGAATTGGTGCTGGAGGTCGGTGAACTCACGCGACAAATCCTCCAACTGGCTGTAGGGGATAACGCAGACCTGAGAGTCTTCCAGCGCTACCGCATCGCAGGAATGCCGGTCGTTGCTGATGCCGTCCAGGCCCAGCAATTCGCCTGCCATCTGAAACCCGGTGACCTGATCGCGTCCGTCCTCCGACGACACGCAGGTCTTGAAGAAGCCGGTCCGGACCGCATACAGCGATTGGAACGGATCCCCCGAGTGGAACAGCGTATCGCCTCTGGCGACGGTCTTGCGGGTTGCGACCAGATCATCCAGCCGGTCCAAATCGTTCCTGCCCAAGCCCACGGGCAAGCACAGCTCCCGCAGGTTGCAACTGGAACAGGCCACCTTGAAGGCCTCAGGCTTCACACGCAGCGAATCAGTCATGATGACGATTATCGCTTGAGGGGAAAGTTTGCGGCAGCCCCACGCACGCGGCGTCGCAGGATTCAAACAACGTGCGAGGCAGGGTCTTTCCCGGCGCGCAAACGCCAGCTGCCTTGAGACACATCAAGGCTCAGCCCCCCCACTTTG
>JAGWUW010000564.1 GCA_028868235.1 Betaproteobacteria bacterium
TCCACCGACTATCCGCACCCCGATCACGAATTTCACGGCGTGGTTCAGGGGATCAAGGACATGGAGCGTTTGTCGGTGGCCTCGCGGCGTCGCATCCTGAGCGAAAACGCGGCGCGCCTGTTCAACTTCTAGGCCAAACCCGCTGGCCTTGTCCGCCCTCCCGATAGCAGCTTGTCTCCGCTGCTATCGGGACAGGGGCAAGCTCGGGATGCACAATACTGGGCCCACGGGGATTCACGCAACAGAGTATTTTGTCGGGCTTTTTCCGAACCACTTCTTATAAGCCTGAGAAAATGCCGCCATGGAATCATATCCGGACATTTTCGCCACTTCGGACAAATTCCTCTCTCCACGAAGAATTGCCAGATTGGCCCGATTGAACCGGGATTCATTGATCTTTTCGAGAATGGTCTGCCCGGTGGACTGACGAAAAGACCTGGTCAGGTGCCGCTTGCTCAGCCCGGATATCACCGCCAATTCGTCCAGACTTGGCGGAATGGCATCTGCCTCGATGCGCTCGATGACCTTGCGCAAGGCCCCCGTGCTCATCCCTCCGCGGGACATGCCGCCATCGGCCGCGCACAGATCGAAATATCGCTTCAACTCTATGATCAGGATTTGCCCATAGCATTGCACGAGATCATCGGTGAACTGCGCCCTACTCTCGACCTCCCTGGCAATTTTTATCATCAGCGAGCGAATTTCCGCACTTTTAATGTTCAGGCAATTGCGCAGTTTCTTCGTGGCCACCGCGCCTTCTGACGCAAAAGTATCATCGAACGTCGCTTGCGGAAACATGCAGCGCACGATGCTGATACTCCGCCCCTCGGACTTTATTCTCAAGGGTTTCATCGCGGGCACGAACATCAATCGGCCGATGTCGTCATACTGGCGTGAACCGCTCTCGCACTCGAAGCGGCCTGCCGCGAAATTCTGGCGGACCTGGCGCTGCAAGGCGATGGTCGAGGTTCGTTCGAAAAGGACAAGCTCCCGATCGGGAGCCGCCTCCAGATCGAGAACCTGCGCCACCATGGAGGGCGTGGAAATGCCGGCGATGATCCTCGATTCAAAACCTCTACCGGTTTCCGTATCGCCCATCGCCGTCATCCCACGCCTTCCGCTCAGCTGCTCGAAAGGATCAGCCCTGATGTCGGGACGCCGGTCCCGGCGGTCACGATCACGTTGCGGCAATCGCCGGGCTGGTTCACGCTCTGGCCGCGGACCAGCCTGACCCCTTCGGCCACGCCGTTCAAGCCATGGATATAGGCTTCACCCAGCTGGCCGCCATTGGTGTTCACCGGCAGGCGCCCACCGCGGGCGATCTGGCCTTCGCGCACGAAGTCCTTGGCCTGCCCCTTCTTCGCGAAGCCGAAGGCTTCCAGCTGCGGAAGAACGAAGGGGGAGAAGTGATCGTAAAGGATCGCCGCCTGCACATCGTCCGGGGCGATCCCGGCCATGGCATAGAGTTGCCGCGCGACCAGGTTCATCTCGGAGAGCTGGGTCACGTCGGGGCGGTAATAGCTGGTCATCATCTGCTGGTCGTCGCACGAACCCTGGGCCGCCGCGCGGATGATCGCCGGCGGCTGACGCAGCTTGCGCGCCCGTTCCGCGGTGGTCACCACAACCGCCACGGCGCCGTCGGATTCCTGGCAGCAATCCAGTAGGTGCAGCGGCTCGACGATCCAGCGCGAGGCCTGGTGATCCTCCAGGGCGATCGGCTGCTGATAGAACCAGGCCTTGGGATTGGTGGCGGCGAAATCGCGGAAACCCACGGC
>JAGWUW010000075.1 GCA_028868235.1 Betaproteobacteria bacterium
AGCCAGCAGTTGCTTGGCCTGATCGGGCGGAAAAATTGCGTAGTCGTCCCGGCCGAGAACCTCTTCAGCCGGCTTGCCAACGAATTGGCTGGCTGCCTGGTTGAAAATCAGGTAGCGGCCTTCAGTGTCCTTGGCAAAAATGGCATCGGTCGAGCTGTTGGCAATCGTTTCGATCAGGCGCAGCGTGTCCATGCGTTCAGAGAGCGCAGCAGCATATTGCCGCCAGTAGCGATTGAGCACTACAAATAGCAGCAGGGAGGTGATGGCAACGAACAGCCAACCCTTGATCACGCTGATTTTGACCATTTCCTTCGGATCGGAGGTCATGAGCAGGACAGCTTTGTCGGAGAGCAATATCCAGGCGGACGCAAAGGCGGCATAGATCAGAACGATCTTGATCACGGCATGCCATCGGCCGGAATTGAATGCATGCTTCGACATGGAATGGAGGGCGCTTACCAGAGCCTGGAATCGAGTTTAATTCTCAAGGCTACAGAAGAACGCTTACCCTGCCAACAGGAAGCGATGCTGTTGGCTACCGGGTTATGGCGAATTTTGAGCAGGGCACCCGGTGAGTACGATGAGCAGGCAGAAGCACCCGAATACCATGCCACCAATGCCAATCTGCAGGATGGTGATAATCTCGAAGCCGGCAAGCCAGTGCGTGCCGGCGAGACGGGCAAGGCCCGCGGTGAGGCTCAGGATGAAACCCATAACTCCCACCAGGCGACCGAGCGGAAGGAGCGTGGCATGCATGATGGCGTTACTCCGTCAGGTAAGAGACTCCAGTATGTACCGGTTTCGACCATAACGCTCGGCGCTTCTGGCAGTGCAGATGATCGAATTTAACCACGCGGATGATGTTCCGCATGCAGCGTTTTCAGGCGTTCGCGAGCAACATGTGTGTAAATCTGGGTCGTCGAAATATCGGCATGGCCGAGTAGTAGCTGTACCACGCGGAGGTCGGCGCCATGGTTGAGCAGGTGGGTGGCGAAAGCATGGCGCAGCACGTGCGGCGACAGCTTGGCGGGATCTATGCTGGCCAACAGGGCGTAACGCTTGATCAGCTGCCAGAAGGCCTGGCGAGTCATTGGGCCGCCGCGGGCGGTAACGAATAGCGCCTCGCTCTGCTGCCCGTGCAGGATTTCCGGGCGTGCTTCATCCAGGTAGCGTTTAATCCAGTCGATGGCCAATTCGCCGAGTGGTACCAGGCGTTCCTTGCTGCCTTTGCCGAGGGCGCGCAGCACGCCGTCGGCCAGCCCTACTTCATGCAGTTTCAGGCTAACCAACTCCGATACCCGCAGGCCGGTGGCGTAAATCGTTTCCAGCATCGCTCGGTCACGCAGGCCGAGCGGGGAGTCGAGATTCGGGGCATCGAGCAGGGCTTCGACCTGCTTTTCCGACATTACCTTGGGCAAGCGCGAGGGCAGGCCGGGGTTAGCCAGCTTGAGGGTTGGATCGGTGACTAGGCGGCCGCGGCCGACCTGCCACCGGTAGAAGCGGCGGAGCGTCGACAGGTAGCGGGCTTGTGAACTGGCGCGGGTTTGGCGTGACAATTGGGCAATGAAGGCAATCAGCGTCGTGTCGCGGATGTCGAGCAGCGGTTCGTGGCCGTTTTCGGCCAGCCAGCCGGCCAGGCGGCCTAGATCGGAGCGATAACTATCCAGCGTCGCCTTGGCCAGACCATCCTCCAGCCACAGGGCATCGCAGAAACTGTCGATTTCGGCGAGATCAGCCGACCGAGGGGGCATCGATACCTTCGTGCTGGAGCAGCCAGCGTTTGACGTCGAGCAGGAAACCACCGCGCTCGCGGGCGAAGCCGCCCAGCCCGCCTCCGGTAGCAACAACACGGTGGCAGGGAACGACGATCGGGTAGGGGTTGGAGCCGCAGGCCTGGCCGACGGCACGCGGGGCATTTTTCAGGTTCTTCGCCACTTCGCCATAGGTGTTCGTTTGCCCGGTCGGAATGGCCGAAATCTGTTCCCAGACGCGCCGCTGGAAGGTCGTTCCGGCTGGGCGCAGTGGCAGGCCGAAGGCAAAACCGGGATTGGCAATGTAGGCCCTGAGCTGGCGGACGGCTTCCGCAGCGAGCGGCGTCGTGGCGGTAACTTCAGGGCGTGGTTCGAGGAAATCAATACCGGTGATTTCATCGTTGTCGCACTGCACACCGAGGCAGAAGCCGGGGGCGGCGACGATAGCCTGATAAGTCTGGTTCTGACGAGTTTGCATGGCGAAAACCTCCGCAGCGGGATTCAGAAGGCCGAAATCCCAGTTTGGGCCCGGCCGAGGATCAGGGCGTGCACATCGTGCGTACCTTCATAAGTATTGACCACTTCCAGGTTCACTAAGTGCCGTATGACGCCAAAATCGTCCGAGATGCCATTGCCACCCAGCATGTCGCGGGCTATGCGGGCGATGTCGAGGGCTTTGCCGCAGGAGTTGCGCTTCATCATCGAGACGATTTCCGGCGTCGCGCTGCCGTCATCCATCATGCGCCCGAGGCGCAGAGCGCCCTGGATGCCGAGGGTGATTTCGGTCTGCATGTCGGCCAGCTTTTTCTGGACCAACTGGTTGGCGGCCAGCGGCTTGTCGAACTGCTGGCGGTCCAGCGTGTATTGGCGGGCCGTGTGCCAGCAGGCCTCAGCGGCGCCCAGCGCACCCCAGGCGATGCCGTAGCGGGCGGAATTCAGGCAGGTGAATGGACCCTTCAGGCCGCTGACGCCGGGCAGCAGGTTCTCGGTCGGCACGAAGACCTCGTCCATGACAATCTCGCCGGTGATCGCGGCGCGCAGGCCGACCTTGCCGTGGATGACCGGCGTCGACAGCCCGGCCATGCCTTTCTCTAGGATGAAGCCGCGAATCACGTTGTCGTCGTCCTTGGCCCAGACGATAAAAACGTCGGCCAGCGGAGCGCTGGAAATCCAGTTCTTGCTGCCAGAGAGTTTCCAGCCGCCCGGCACGGCGCGGGCGCGGGTGGCCAGGCTGCCGGGGTCGGAACCGGAATTCGGCTCGGTTAGCCCGAAGCAGCCGATCATTTCGCCTTTGCCGAGGCTCGGCAGGTATTTCTGTTTCTGCTCCTCGGAGCCGAAGGCGTAGATGGGCAGCATGACCAGCGAGGACTGCACGCTGAGCAGTGTCCGGTAGGCCGAATCGACGCGCTCGATTTCACGGGCGATCAGGCCGTAGGAGACGTAGTTAAGGCCAGCGCCGCCGTATTGCGGCGGCAGGGTGGGGCCGAGCAGGCCCATGTCGCCCATTTCGCGGACGATGGCCGGATCAGTCGTTTCGTTGCGGAATGCATCGCGGATACGCGGCGCCAGCGCCTTCTGGGCGAAGGTCCGGGCGGCGTTGCGCACTTGGCGCTCGTCGGCCGCCAGTTGACTGTCGAGCAGCAGCGGGTCTTCCCAGTTGAAACTTGGTTTGGCCATGCGGTTTCTCCGAAAAAGCGCATCCCCGCCGCAGCGGGGATGCCAGATTGCAGCAAAGCAGGTACTTAGCCCCGCACGTGCCCATCGCCGAGCACGACCCATTTCTGGCTGGTCAGCCCTTCCAGTCCGACCGGGCCGCGAGCGTGGATCTTGTCGGTCGAGATGCCGATCTCGGCACCCAGTCCGTACTCGAAGCCGTCGGCGAAGCGTGTCGAGGCATTGATCATGACTGAACTCGAATCGACTTCGCGCAAGAAGCGCATGGCTTTCGGGTGATTTTCTGTAACGATGGCCTCGCTGTGGTGCGACGAGTACTTGTTGATGTGCTCGATGGCTTCGTCGATCCCGGCGACTACCTTGACCGAGATGATCGGCGCTAGGTACTCGGTGTAATAGTCTTCTTCCGTGGCGGCGACGGCGTTTGGCACCAGGGCGCGGGTTTCCTCGCAACCGCGGATCTCGACGCCCTTCTCGGTCAGCATCGCGGCGATGGCCGGTAGCTGGGCAGGTGCGACCGAACGGGCGACGAGCAGCGATTCGGCGGTATTGCAGGTGCCGTAGCGCTGAGTCTTGGCGTTCTCGACAATCTTCATGGCCTTGGCCGGATCGGCGTCATCATCGATATAGACGTGGCAGTTACCGTCCAGATGCTGAATCATCGGTACGCGGGATTCGGCCAGCAGGCGGGCGATCAGGCCCTTGCCACCGCGCGGCACGATGACGTCGACGAATTCACGCATGGTGATCAGTTCGCCGACCGCAGCACGGTCGGTGGTGTTGATGACCTGCACCGATTCGGCCGGTAGGCCGGCGGCCTTCAGGCCTTCCTGGACCAAGGCGGCAATTGCTCGGTTGGAGCGGATGGCTTCGGAGCCGCCGCGCAAAATCGCGGCGTTGCCTGATTTCAGGCAGAGGGCGGCCGCATCGGCGGTGACGTTCGGGCGGGCTTCGTAGATGATACCGATGACGCCGAGCGGTACGCGCATTTTGCCGACCTGAATGCCAGATGGGCGGTACTTGATGTCAGTCATTTCGCCGATCGGGTCGGCTAGGGAGGCTACCTGTTCGACGCCGGCGGCCATGCTGTCGACGCCCTTTTCGGAGAGCGTCAGGCGATCGAGCATGGCGGTTTCGAGGCCGGCGGCACGGGCTGCTGTCAAGTCTTCCTGGTTGGCTGCGACCAGTGCGGCCTTTTCGCGGCGAATGGCAGCGGCAATATGCAGCAGTGCCGCATTTTTCTCGGCAGTCGTCGCTCCGGCCAGTCGTCGCGAAGCAGCACGGGCCTGGCGGCCGACGGTCTGCATGTATTCCTTGATATCCATCGTAGTCATCGTGCGAGGCAAAAGAACATTATAGCCAGACAAATTACTGGGAACTTCCGGAAGCGGGTAAACTCTTATCCGCAACGACAACAGGGCTTTCCATCGAGGACATGATGGCCGAGAAATTGATATTGCCGACCGAGGTCAAGGTCTGTGCAACGTGCAGCTACTGGGATGGCGAGCGCCAGGTAGATGCCGAAATGAAGCTGGTAGTGGTTTCCGAAGAATGCAAAGGTGAATGCCTGGTGCAGGAAGTGGCCAAGCCGGGTCTGCACGACGTCCGCCAGGAGTGTTCCTGCATTTGGGAGGATCTTGAGCCGGATACGCCGGTTGAAGGTCAATCCGAGGACAAACGCGCCTGACAGGGGCTGGGGGAAGTTAACTGGCGGTTTTTTGCCAGACTACCCGGTTCCGGCCCTTCGCTTTGGCCTCGTATAGGGCGATATCGGCTTTCCGGAAGAATTGCGGGTCCACCTGTCCATCGTGCGGGGTGGCCGTCATGCCTCCTAGGCTGATGGTGACGTAGCGGCTGACCGGCGAGTCCGGATGCGGCAGATGCATGGCTTCCACTGCCGAACGAATTTCGTTGCCGATACGGGCAGCTGAATCTGCATCGACCTGTGGCAAGAGCAGGAGGAACTCTTCCCCTCCATAGCGGGCAGCCAAGTCGCCCGGCCGGCGCATGAAGCCGGTCAGGGTCGTGGCGATGGTGCGCAGGACAATGTCGCCGGCAGCGTGCCCCTGCTGGTCGTTATAGGCCTTGAAATGATCGACGTCGATGATGGCCAGAGATAGCGGGCTGTGGCTGCGGGCACAGCGGCGCCATTCGTTTTCCAGTGCTTCACTGTAGCGCCGCCGGTTGGCGATTTCAGTCAGGCTATCGATCATCGCCAGATTTTCCAGCAGGTGGCGATGGTGCACCGACTGCAGATGATTGCGAACCCGCTTGCGCACGATCGAAGGATGGAAGGGTTTGGTGATGTAGTCGACGGCGCCAAGGTCCAGTCCGTGCTCTTCATCCTCAGGAGAGTCGAGCGCGGAAATGAAAATGACCGGAATCTGCCGGGTCGCATCATCATGCTTCAAAGACTGGATGACTTGGTGGCCGCTCGTGTCGGGCATCAACACGTCGAGCAGGATCAGGTCAGGCTGCAGTTCGTGGGCGCGGTCTATGGCCTGGGTCCCGTTCTTGGCCAGGATGACGCGGCAGTCGTGCTTGAGCAACTCCGCCAGCATGTCGCGGTTTGGTTTCTCGTCGTCGACGACAAGTACTGTAGGGGTTGGGGTCATGCCTGCCGGTATTTCCATTGATGATGCAGGGTGCGTAATTTTTCCAGTGCTGATTCGTATTCGACGTCGGCGATCAGGGCGCCTGTTTGGGCAATTATCTTCTCATATTCGGACGGAATTTTTCCATCGGCTGCGAGCGTTTGTTTCAATCTTGCGAAATGCGCTTCGCTGGAGGCATTGGCTGAGATGAGGTCGGATTCGAGCAGGGCGAACCAAGCTTCGATACTACCCTCGTGATCGGAGAATGGTTCACTCGGTGTAGCGGGCAGGGGTAGGGAAGCCAGGCCTTCCATAACACGGCTCAAGGTGGCGGCGAATTCATCCATGAGCGGCCCGGGATCGCTTGTTTGGCTCAGGCAGGTTTCTAGCGCCCGAGCCTGGTCGGCCAACTGGCCTGCGCCCAGCGAAGCTGCGACAGATTTGATCGAATGGGCTAGACGTACGGCCTCATTTTGCCGGCCATCGGCCAGGCTTTGGCGGATGCTGATCGCCGTGCCGGCAAAATCCTGGCGGAAAGTCCTGGCGGATTTCAGGAACATCTCGGGTTGGTGCATATGCAAGGCCAGTCCGCGGCGTAGGTCGAGGCCTTCGATCATCGGCCAGTCGATTTGTTCTGACGGTGCGGGTAGTGCTACATCCTGCCCACCTGTCGGCGGCAGCCATTGGGCAATGGCTTCGTAGAGGACTGCCGCCATGATCGGCTTGGTGACATGGGCATTCATCCCGGCAGCCCGGGATTGGTTCTGATCTTCCGCTGTCGCGTGGGCAGTCATCGCGATGACCGGCAGATCGTGCAGTTGGGGATCGGCCCGAATGATGCGGCAGGCTGTCAGACCATCCATGATCGGCATCTGGATGTCCATGAGGACCAGCCGGAAGGCTTCCCGATGCAGCAGGTCAATGGCCTCCTGGCCGTTGGTTGCCACACGAGTGTCCAGGCCGGCCTTCTTGAGCAGAGCAGTGGCGATCGTCTGATTGATAGGGATATCCTCGACGAGCAGGACCCGCTCGCCGGTCCAGCGTGGATGCGGGGTCGGTGCTGTATTGCCAGTTGTCGTCCGGGGTATCGCCTGGCGCTGCGCGCTTTCCTCGCGCGGGAGGCCGAATATGCCGGTAAAGCGGAATGTACTGCCTTGCCCTGGGACACTGCTGACCGTGATTTCGCCGTCCATCAACTCGACCAGCTGGCGGCAGATGGAGAGGCCAAGGCCGGTCCCGCCGAAGCGTCGGGTAATGCTGCTATCCGCCTGGGTAAAGGGCGAGAATAGGAATTCCTGCTGTTCCGGGGGAATGCCGATACCGGTATCGCTGACCGTAAAGGCGAGGCGGATGCGTTCGGAATCGCTGTCCAGTATGCTGACACCGATGTCCACATGACCTTGTTCGGTGAACTTCATGGCATTGCCGACCAGATTGATCAGGATTTGTCCCAGGCGAAGCGCATCGCCAACAAGGCGTGGCGGCAGGGTGGCTTCGTTGGGAAGATTCAGCGACAGGCCCTGATTCCGGGCTTGTGGGGTAAACAGACCGGCCAAGGAGCGGAAGACCTTGGCCGGCTCGAACAATGCCCTTTCCAAGACCAAGCCGCCGGCTTCGATCTTCGAGTAATCCAGCACATCGTTGATGATACCGAGCAGGGTTTCCGAGGATTGCACGACCTGCTCCAGGTATTCGCGTTGTTGTGGCTGCAGCGTGGTGTCCAGCACCATTTGGCTAAGTCCGACGATAGCGTTCATCGGGGTGCGGATCTCGTGACTCATCCGGGCCAGGAAGTCGGACTTTGCCCGATTGGCGCGTCGGGCATCGGCGATGGCTTCTTGCAGCGCCTGGGTACGGTCCTCGACCATCGCTTCCAATGAATCACGGTAGCATCCCAGTTCTTGGTCGCGCGTTTGCAGGGAGTCCAGCATGCGGTTGAAGCTCTGACCCAGGCTGCCGATTTCGTCCCGGTGTCTGATATCGACCCGTTCGGTCAGGCCGGCGTCCTGTGAAATGCGGTTGGCAAGCCGATCAAGTTGCTCAAGCGGGGCGGTCAGCCGGACAACGGCAAAGCGTGTGAGCAGCAAGGAGATGATCAGTGCTGCGAGCAGGAGAAGGAAGGTATCCCGGGCGGCCTCCCGCATATGGGCATGAAATTGCTCGAGCGAGACGAGCATTTCGATCCAGCCGACCGGGCTGTTCTGTCCGGCAAGTTGGATGGGCTCGCGTACCAGCAGGTAATCGTCAATCAGCGAAGCGGTCGCAGGATTGCTCGGAAAGGGCAGAGTGCTGGCGTCGGGGCGCCGGTATTCGGCCAGCACGTGGCCGTTGGGCAACAAGGTGCGGCTGGCCGCGATAACTGGATTGATGGCCAGCGAACCGAGCAGGCGCTCAGCCTCGCGGGCATCGCCGAAGGCCAGGGCGGCTTGGGAATTGTTGGCCAGCAGGCGGGCCTGGGCGGTCATTGACTCCGACCATTCCGTCTGCAGCAGGTGCCGTTGCTGGCTGTAAACCAGCCAAAATACCAGGACGACGACGATCAGTAGGAAAGAAAAGGAGAGTGCCACCAGCTTGTTGCGAATGGTCGGTTGTGGGGCCAGTCGCGTGAGCAGGGCTTTGCGGATAGTTTTCATGGCTCAATCACCCGTGCCAGGCGCAGTAGTTGCGCGTTGAACTCAAAACCGTTTTTTCGGGCGCTGTGCCGGTTGATGACGATACTGACCCGCTCACCCTCCAGTGGCAATTCGATCATCCCACCCGCCCGGGCGAAGCCGGGAATGTCCGAAACAGATACTAGGCGGCGGTTTTCGATCTTATTCAACCAGCTGTCGAGGTTGCCGGCCTCGCTGCGCGGGATGAACAGCAACTGGCAGGCGCCGAGGTCACCCTGAGGTTGTCGGGTTTCAACGGTAGCAATGTTCTGATCGATCTGATTGAGTGCGTTGCCGAACGGGTTCTTGCCCGCCACGCACAGGGTTAGCGGCGTTGGCGGCTTGCTGTCGGCGGGCCAGTAGACAAACTGCGACAGTCGGTAGAACAGAATCGCCTTCATGCCATATTCGGAAACGTCCTGCGCCTGAGCGACACGCATCGGCAGCAGGCAGAGACAGAGCGCGATGATTAGCGCTTGGCGAAGGAGGGCTGGAAGTTGCAAGGCAGGCACGCCAGGTCGTCAGAAACGGTATTCGGCCGTTCCCATCAGGGTGCGCGGTTGCTGCGG
>JAGWUW010000565.1 GCA_028868235.1 Betaproteobacteria bacterium
TCGCGCGACCAGACCAGCGCGATGATCGTCGCCGAACTGGCCGAGGTGGACAAGGACGGCAACAAGATCGATTACGTGGCCTACAACGACAAGCTGGAAGGCCTGCGCAAGCAGTTCGAGGACGCCGATTTCGAAATCCAGATCATCGGCTTCGCCAAGCAGATCGGCGACATCGCCGACGGCGCTTCGTCGGTGCTCGAATTCTGCGCCGTGGCCCTGTTGCTGACGGCGGGTGCAGTGTATTGGTACTGCCATTCGGTCCGTTTCACCATCCTCCCCATCGTCTGTTCCTTCACCTCGCTGGTCTGGCAGTTCGGCGCCCTGCGCCTGCTCGGCTTCGGCCTCGATCCGCTGGCCGTGCTGGTTCCCTTCCTGGTCTTCGCCATCGGCGTGTCGCATGGCGTGCAGCAGATTAATTTCATCGTGCGCGAACTGGCACATGGCAAGACCACCGAACAGGCTGCCCGCGCCAGCTTCTCCGGCCTCCTGATCCCCGGCGTATTGGCCCTGGTCACCGCCTTCGTCTCCTTTATCACGCTGATCCTGATTCCCATCCCGATGGTACGCGAACTGGCGATCACCGCCTCGCTCGGCGTCTTCTTCAAGATCACCACCAACCTGGCGATGCTGCCCATCGCCGCGTCTTTCTTTACCTTTACCAAGGAATACGCCGACAAGGCCATGATGAAGCGCGACAAGCGGGCCCGCTGGCTGCGCGCCTTGGCCCGTGTTGCCGAGCCGCGTAATGCCGCCATCGTCATCGCGCTGACCTTGGGTATTTTCGCGGTGTCCGTTTGGCAGAGCAGCGATCGGGTGATTGGCACGTTGCAGCCAGGCGCGCCGGAACTGCGGCCGGAAGCCCGCTTCAACCGCGACGCGGTGGCCATTTCCGAGGCCTACGACACCGGTCTCGACTGGCTCACCGTGGTGTTCGAAGCGCCGCCCGAGTCGTGCGAGAACGTGGCCATCGGCCTCTACCAGGACCAGTTCGTCTGGTACATGCAGAACACCGAGGGCGTACTGTCGGCTATTTCCTTCTCGGGCCAGTTGCGGACTTATAACGAGGGCTACAACGAAGGCAATCCGAAGATGAACGCCATCCCCATCGATCCGGGGAACTACGCGGCACTGGCCACCGAGATTGGCCGGATGCGCGGCTTCATGCGCAAGGATTGCAGCATGACAGCGGTGCACCTGTTCCTCAATGATCACAAGGCGACGACCATCAATCGCGTCATCGACAAGGTCAAGGCCTTCCGTGCCGAGAACAAGCTCGAGGGCGTCACCATCCAACTGGCTTCCGGCAATGCCGGCGTACTGGCCGCAGTCAATGACGAGGTCGAAAAGAGCGAAATGCCGATGATGATGTATGTCTATGCCGCCATCGTCTTCCTGGTCGCCATGGTGTATCGCGATTTCCGTGCCGTACTGGCGTGCTGCCTGCCGCTTACCGTCGGTACCTTCATCGGCTACTGGTTCATGAAGGAACTGGAGATCGGTCTCACCGTCGCGACGCTGCCGGTCATGGTGCTCGCCGTCGGCATCGGCGTCGATTACGCCTTCTACATCTACAACCGCCTGCAACTGCATCTGTCGCTGGGCGAGAACATCGTCAAGGCGCTCGAGCACTCGATCCTCGAAGTCGGCACGGCAACCATCTTCACAGCCATCACGCTGGCCATCGGTGTCGCCACCTGGGCCTTCTCCGACCTCAAGTTCCAGGCCGACATGGGCAAGCTGCTGGCCTTCATGTTCATGGTCAACATG
>JAGWUW010000076.1 GCA_028868235.1 Betaproteobacteria bacterium
CGATGATGCAGCGAATGTCCGGGTCGGCGCTGAGACGTTCGACGCTCCCCGATAACTGTTGCCACATTGCCCGATTGATAGCGTTTAGCTTGTCGGGGTTGTTCAGTGTCAGGATGGCGATTTCGCCTTGAATTTCGAGGTCAATCTTGCTCATGTCCTTGCTTTCTTTCGGTTTAATACTAAGTAGGGGGAGCCGTCGTTTCGTTCGACGATGTCTTATATAAGATATAATTATGAATGCAGTTCGTACTAATTATTAATAAGGGAGATGATCAACCATGAGCAGCGCGATGTATGAGCGGATGCGGGGAAATCCGAAATTCCAGGATCTGGTTGCCCGTCGGGGGCGGTTTGCGTGGACTTTGGCCTTCATTGTTTTGGCCATGTTCTATGGCTTCGTGATGGTAGTTGCCTTCAATCCGGTGTCTTTGGGGCAACCGATTGCCGAAGGGTCGAAAGTGACGGTTGGGGTGGCCGTCGAACTTTTCATGTTCATTTTCTTCTGGGTGCTGACTGCAGTTTACGTCAAGCGCGCCAATAGCGAATTTGATGCTTTGACGCAGGAAATCGTCAAGGAAGCCTGGAAGGAGAGCAAATAATGAATCGCCTGACCCGAATCGTTTCCGCTGTCGGCCTGTTCGCCGTCGCTGCCGCTGCCCTTGCCGGCGGCCCGCTTGAAGGGATCACCGAAAAGCAGCCGACCAACTGGCACGCGATCATTATGTTCTGCCTGTTCGTGACCATGACCATGGGCATTACCTACTGGGCTGCCTCACGCACCAAGTCGACGGCTGACTTCTACACTGCCGGCGGTGGCATCACCGGCTTCCAGAACGGTCTGGCTATTGCCGGTGACTACATGTCCGCTGCCACGCTGCTCGGTCTGACCGCCATGGTCTATACACAGGGCTATGATGGCTACATTTACATGCTGTGCTTCTTTGCAGGCTGGCCGGTCATCCTGTTCCTGATGGCCGAACGCTTGCGTAATCTCGGTAAGTTCACGTTCTCCGACATCACTGCCTATCGCCTCGATCAAGGCAAGGTGCGTACCATGGCTGCAATCTCGTCGCTTACTGTGGTCTGCTTCTACCTGATCGCGCAGATGGTTGGTGCCGGCCAGTTGATCAAACTGCTATTCGGCTTGGAGTACAACACGGCGATCTTTGCCGTCGGTATTCTGATGATGGTCTACGTCACTTTTGGCGGCATGGTCGCCACCACCTGGGTGCAGATCATCAAGGCCTGCATGCTGCTCTGCGGCGGCACGCTGGTCATGTTCCTGGCCATGAGCGAGTTCGGTTTCTCCTTCGGCGCACTGATGGAAAAGGCGACCAACGTTCACAAGCTGGGTGAGAAGCTGATGTATCCGGGCGCCTTGCTCAAGGATCCGGTCACCGCGATTTCGCTGGGACTTGGCCTGATGTTCGGCACTGCCGGCCTGCCCCACATCCTGATGCGTTTCTTCACCGTGACCGATGCCAAGGAAGCCCGCAAGTCGGTGCTTTACGCATCCGGTTTCGTGGCCTACTTCTTCAACGTCATCTTCCTGATGGGCCTCGCCGGCATCCTGATCGTTGGTCAGAACCCCGAGTTCTTCGAAGGCGGTACGGTTGGTGGCAAACTGGTCGGTGGTGGCAACATGGTCGCCATGCACCTGGCCAAGGCCGTTGGTGGCAACATGTTGCTCGGCTTCCTGGCGGCTGTGGCCTTTGCCACCATCCTGGCCGTGGTTTCCGGCCTGGCACTGGCCGGCGCCTCGGCCATCTCGCATGACATCTACGCTCGTGTCATCATGAAAGGCCAGGCTTCCGAAGCGAGCGAAATCCGCGTCTCCAAGATCGCCACTATCTGCCTCGGTGCCGTCGCCATCGTACTCGGCATCCTATTCGAAAAGCAGAACATCGCCTTCATGGTCGGCCTGGCCTTCGGTGTGGCGGCGGCCGCCAACTTCCCGGTGCTCATCCTGTCCATGTACTGGAAGGGCCTGACGACGCGTGGCGCGCTGGTTGGTGGCTACGGCGGCCTGGTTTCCGCTGTGTTGTTCGTGCTCTTCTCGAAATCCGTGTGGGTCGACGTGCTCGGCAATGCTGCGCCGCTCTTCCCGTACACCCAACCGGCGCTGTTCGCCATGCCGGTCGCCTTCCTGCTCGCCTACTTCTTTTCGAAAACCGATTCCAGCGTTCGTGCTGAACAGGAAATCGAGGCTTTTGCAGATCAGTATGTCCGTGCCCAGACTGGCTACGGTGCAGCATCGGCTAGCAATCACTGATTAGTCTGCAGCCACAGCTAATGAAACCCCGGTAGCCAAAACTGCCGGGGTTTTCTTATTTTTATCCTTGGCCCGCCCGTTTACAAAATTGCCATCCGTAGTAGATTTGTAAAAAACGGAGGTGCCGATGAAAAGAGCAATCCAACCAACTCTGGTTGAACGGAAAATGCGTGAGGACGACTTCATCGTTTCCAAGACCAACCCCAAAGGGATCATCACTTACTGCAATCCGATCTTTATCGAATTTTCCGGGTATGCCGAAGAGGAATTGCTCGGGGTTCAGCACAACATCATCCGGCATCCGGACATGCCCCGCGCTGCGTTCAAGCTGGCGTGGGACACCATACAAGCGGGGAAGGAGTTCTTCGCCTACGTGAAGAACATGTCGAAGGATGGTGGCTTCTATTGGGTGTTCACCCACATTGCCCCGGATTTTGATGCCGGGGGGAAAATCGTCGGCTACACCTCGGTACGGCGTTGCCCCCGTCCGGGCGCCGTAGCCAAGATCGAGCCGGTCTATCGGGCCATGCTCGACGCCGAGAAAGCTGCTGGCGCGCGATCGGCCATCGAGGCCGGCACTGCCGTACTCGTCGACATCATGAAACAGTCCGGACTGAGCTATGAAGAACTCATCTTTTCTCTCTAGGCGCCAATTGTCGCTGCTCCTGCTGCTGCTCTTGGCGGCCGGGCTTGCTTTTGTTTCTCCGTGGGCGGTAATTGGTGTACTGTCCGTTGCCTTGCTACTCCTGTTGTGGCCAGGCGCATCATCAACGCAAGGAGATCTCGCCAATCTTGATGCGTTGCTGAAAAGGGTCGTCGGTGGCGAATTGGTCGCCCGTTTGCCCCATGCGATGACCGATCCCACGCTTGATGCGATCCGCGTAAACCTGAATTCGGTTCTCGACCAGACAGAAACCGCCTTCCGCGAAATTCTCGGTACCCTGAATGCCTCGTCGGCGGGAGTGTCCGGCCGCCGCCTGCAGTTGCCTGGTTTGCATGGCACCTTCCGTACCGTGCTGGAGCAGATGCAGGTTATCCTCGACCATCTGGAAGCCGCTCAGGAATCGGTTGCCCGCGAGGCATTGCTGTCGCGAATATTCCTGCGCTCGGAGCGAGGTTTGTCGATGGCTATCGACCATGTGGAACAGGCGCTTAGCGACGTCGGCGGCAAGTCTCGAATCTCCCAGCAACTTGCCGATAATTTCGGACAGTCGGCAAGCGGGATGTCCAGTGCTGCCCAGCGTATGTCCGACGCTTTGGGTGGGGCGGAGCGAGCGGCTGAGGGTGGAGTTGCCGCACTCGACGATCTGAACGCCAAGGCGACAGATATCCAATTGCTGACTACGCGCATCGACGGGGTTGCCAAACAGACCAATTTGCTCGCTTTGAATGCCGCCATTGAGGCTGCGCGGGCCGGAGAAGCCGGGCGCGGTTTCGCGGTGGTGGCTGACGAGGTGCGTAAGCTGGCCGATCAAGCGCAGCGCTCGGCAGAAGAGATCTCGGCGGCAATATCAGCCATCGGAATCTCGATGCAGTCGGCAACGCAGCAAATTGGAGATCTCAAACACTCGGTTTCCGAGGCACGGCAAACCGCCCATGAATTCAGCAGCGAATTGGCCAATTCTGCCGAGTCGGCCAACCAAGTTTACGAATTGGCGACGACTATCGAGGGCGGCGCGGGAGCGATGGAGTCGTCAATGCGGCTTGTCGCTACCGCCCAGAAGGCGCGGTCGGATGCGACCGCGATCCTACATGGCGAGGAGGTTAACGCCAGCTCCCTGTCGGAGATGGAGCAAGAAGCAGCGAAGATCGCCCGCTCGCGCAAATGGATCAAGGGTAGTGCTGACCGTGAAGCGCTGGTGGCGATCTACGACAGCCTGTTTGCCAATATCGAGAGCCAGATGCGCTAGATGGCGTATCTCAGGCCGCCTTGGCGGTCTTCGCGTCCATTTTGGCCAGGGCTTCCCGGCCGGAGAGCAGATGGTCGTGCATCAGCTTTTCTGCCTTGGCGGCATCGCTGGCTGTCAGGGCGGCCATAATCAGGCGATGCTCGTCCAGCGACTGTTGCAGGCGTCCTTCCAGTGAGAGCGAGTGCAGGCGGGAGAGCTTGAGCACCTTGCGCAGATCCTGAATCACCGACAGCAACCAGCGGTTACCGGACAATTCCTGGATTTTCTTGTGGAATTCCTGGTTGGCTTCGAAAAAAGCGTCAATCCGGCCATCGCGGGCTGCCGCTTCAAGACGACTATGGATATCCTGCAGAGCGGCGATGTCGACCTGCTTTGCGTTTTTGACCGCTTCGGCGGCGCATCGGCCTTCGAGCATGGCCATCAGCGGGAAGATATCGTCCAGATCCTGGCGAGAAATTTCGGTGACGTAACAACCGCGCCGCGGGCGCAACTCGACTAAGCCTTCGGAGGCGAGAACCTTAAGTGCCTCGCGTAGCGGCGTTCGTGAAATGCCGTACTGTTCGGCGAGCTTCTGTTCGTCGATCCAGGTACCGGGGGTGAGTTCATGGGCGAAGATGCGTTGACGCAGTCGTTCGGCAACTTCCTGGTAGAGCGCGGTGGGTGCAATACGGTTCATGATTTAGGCGTGGTCTCGGCGGGGCAAGATCAGTGCTTTGCTGACTTGCTTCCATAATTATGGATACAGTATTATGTGGGGCTTGGTATGTCAAGCTAGGCCCAAAAGCGTAGAATTTTGAATTCTGCATCATCGGCCTAAAAAAATCGAATTGTCGAGAGGTGTGTCTCATGTCTGAAAAGTTCTTTGATTCCAATAACCTGGATGCCTGGGAAAAGGCAGCCGCCAAGCAGTCCCCGGGTGGCGACGTCAATAACCTGGTCTGGAACACCCCCGAGGGCCTGGCCGTCAAAGCCCTGTATACGAAGAAGGACACCGAGAACCTCGAATTTGCCGACACTCTGCCCGGTATCGCTCCGTTTCTGCGCGGTCCGCAACCGACGATGTATGCCGTCAAACCGTGGACCATTCGCCAGTACGCCGGTTTCTCCACTGCCGAGGCTTCTAATGCTTTCTATCGCAAGGCGCTGGCCGCTGGCGGTCAGGGTGTGTCCGTCGCTTTCGACCTGGCAACACACCGCGGCTACGACTCGGATAACGCGCGTGTTACCGGTGACGTCGGCAAGGCCGGTGTAGCCATCGATTCGGTCGAAGACATGAAGATCCTCTTCGACGGCATTCCGCTCGACAAGATATCTGTCTCGATGACCATGAATGGCGCGGTGCTGCCGATTCTCGCAGGTTATATTGTCGCTGCCGAAGAGCAGGGTGTTTCTCAGGAAAAGTTGTCTGGCACGATCCAGAATGACATCCTGAAAGAATTCATGGTGCGGAATACCTATATCTATCCGCCCAAGCCGTCGATGAAGATCATCGCCGACATCTTCAGCTACACGGCGCAGAACATGCCGAAGTTCAACTCGATCTCGATCTCCGGTTACCACATCCAGGAAGCTGGCGCCAATCAGGCCATCGAACTGGCCTTCACATTGGCCGACGGCATGGAATACGTGCGCACCGGCATCGCCTCGGGCATGGACGTAGACACCTTCGCTGGCCGCCTGTCCTTCTTCTGGGCAGTGGGCATGAACTTCTACCTGGAAATTGCCAAAATGCGCGCCGCCCGCCTGCTGTGGCACCGCATCATGTCCGGTTTCGGTGCCAAGAACGCCAAGTCGATGATGCTGCGCACCCACTCGCAGACCTCAGGCTGGTCACTGACCGAGCAGGATCCGTACAACAACGTCGTCCGCACCACCATTGAAGCCATGGCAGCCGTCTTCGGCGGTACCCAGTCACTGCACACCAACGCGCTGGACGAAGCCATCGCGCTGCCGACCGAATTCTCGGCTCGCATCGCTCGTAATACCCAACTGATCATCCAGGAAGAAACCCACATCACCAACGTAATCGATCCGTGGGCTGGTTCCTACATGATGGAAAAGCTGACCCAGGACATGGCCGACAAGGCCTGGGGCATCATTCAGGAAATCGAAGCCATGGGCGGCATGACCAAGGCCGTCGAGTCTGGCTGGGCCAAGATGCAGGTCGAAACCTGTGCGGCCGACAAGCAGGCGCGCATCGATTCGGGCAAGGACGTCATCGTCGGCGTCAACAAGTACAAGCTGGCCAAGGAAGATGCGATCGACATCCTCGATATCGACAACCACGCCGTGCGTGAAGCTCAGGTGGCCCGCCTCAAGCAAATTCGCGCCACCCGCGACAGCGCTGCCGTCAATGCCGCACTCGATGCTCTGACCAAGGCCGCCGAGAGTGGCGAAGGCAACCTGCTCGACCTGACCGTCAAGGCCATTCGCCTGCGCGCCACGGTCGGCGAAGTTTCCGACGCGCTGGAAAAGATTTTCGGTCGTTTCCGCGCCAACAACCAGACCATTTCGGGTGTTTACGGAGGCGTTGTGGAAGGTCAGGAAAGCTGGGAGCAGATCAAGGCCGATGTCGCCAAGTTCGCCGAAGAAGAAGGCCGTCGCCCGCGCATCATGATCGCAAAGCTCGGCCAGGACGGCCATGACCGTGGCGCCAAGGTGGTGGCTACCGCCTATGCTGACCTCGGCTTCGACATCGACATGGGCCCGCTTTTCCAGACACCGGAAGAAGCTGCCCGCCAGGCCATCGAGAATGACGTACATGCCATTGGCTGTTCGTCTCTGGCTGCCGGCCACAAGACGCTGGTGCCGCAGATCATCCAGTCGCTCAAGGCTCAGGGCGCAGACGATATTATCGTCTTTGCCGGTGGCGTGATTCCGGCACAGGACTACGATGCTCTGTATGCGGCCGGCGCCAAGGCCATCTTCGGGCCGGGTACTCGCATCGAAGACTCTGCCAAGCGGGTGCTGGAAGAAATTCGCAAGGCCCGCGCCTAAATCCGGATGAAACTGGACGAAGCGCCGGTGCGTGCCAATCTTCTGTCTGACGCCGACCGCCAGTTGGTAGACGGCGTGCTGGCGGGTCAGCGTCGCTCGCTGGCCAAGGCCATCACGCTGATCGAGTCGACGCGTGCCGACCACCAGCAGCGGGCGCAACAAGTGCTGACCACACTGTTGCCGAAGACCGGCAACGCCATTCGGATCGGTATTTCCGGTGTGCCGGGGGCTGGCAAGTCGACATTCATCGAGGCGTTAGGTGTCTGGCTGATCGAGCAGGGCAAGAAGCTGGCGGTTCTGGCTATCGATCCGTCGTCTTCAGTGACGGGCGGTTCCATCCTCGGCGACAAGACCCGCATGGAGCTGTTGAGCCAGCGCGAGGAGGCCTTCATCCGCCCTAGCCCATCGGCAGGATCGCTCGGCGGCGTAGCCGAGAAGACGCGCGAAGCCATGCTGCTCTGCGAGGCGGCCGGTTACGACGTAATCATCATCGAGACGGTCGGTGTCGGTCAGTCGGAAACGACGGTGGCCGGCATGGTCGACATGTTCTGCCTGTTGCAGTTGCCGAATGCCGGTGACGACCTGCAGGCGATCAAGAAGGGCATCGTAGAAATCGCCGATATGGTAGTCATCAACAAGGCCGATATCGACAAGCAGGCCACCGCCGTGGTGCGCGCCCAGTGGCGCAATGCGCTGCACATGCTGCGCCCGGCGTCGCCCAACTGGTCGCCGCCGGTCATTGCACTGTCCGCCCTGCATAAGGAAGGCATTGTTGATTTCTGGGAACAGGTCGAGAAGTATCAGTCTGTGCTCAAGCCGACTGGTGAGTTCGCCGCTAAGCGCCAGCACCAGGCGCTCAGCTGGATGTGGCAGCTGATTGATTCCGGTCTGCGCCAGCATTTTCGCCATCACCCACGCGTGCAGGAAAACTTGCCCGCTTTTACCCGTTCCGTCGAGGAAGGCCATACAACCCCGGCTGCTGCCGCGTATGCGCTGCTCGACTACCTCAAACACTAGGTTTCAAATTAGTCGTAACTCAGAGGGAGTTTTTTATGCACGACATCATTCGCCAGCTGGAAAAAAAGCGTGAACTGGCCCGCCTCGGCGGTGGCCAGAAGCGCATCGACAGCCAGCACAAGAAGGGCAAGCTGACCGCCCGCGAACGTATCGAACTGCTGCTCGACCCGGGCTCATTCGAAGAATGGGACATGTTCAAGGAGCATCGCTGCGTCGACTTCGGCATGGATCAGGCTGAAAAGACCCCGGGAGACGGCGTTGTGATCGGCTATGGCACCATCAACGGTCGTCTGGTCTTTGTTTTCTCGCAAGACTTCACCGTGTTCGGCGGCTCGCTGTCGGAAACCCACGCCGAGAAGATCTGCAAGGTGATGGACCAGGCGATGAAGGTTGGCGCCCCGGTGATCGGCCTCAATGACTCGGGCGGCGCTCGTATCCAGGAAGGCGTTGCCTCTCTGGGCGGCTACGCCGACGTGTTCCAGCGCAATGTGATGGCTTCCGGCGTCGTGCCGCAGATTTCCATGATCATGGGCCCCTGCGCCGGTGGCGCGGTGTATTCGCCGTCGATGACCGACTTCATCTTCATGGTCAAGGACTCGTCCTACATGTTCGTGACCGGCCCGGAAGTCGTGAAGACCGTGACCCACGAAGACGTGACCGCCGAAGAGCTGGGCGGTGCCGTGACCCACACCAGCAAGTCCGGTGTGGCAGATCTGGCCTTCGAGAACGATGTTGAGGCGCTGTCCATGCTGCGCCGCTTTATGAACTTCGTGCCGGCCAACAACCGCGAAAAGCCGCCGGTTACCCCGACCAACGATCCGGCCGACCGCATGGATCATTCGCTGGACACCCTGGTTCCGGATAACGCCAACAAGCCGTACGACATGAAGGAACTGCTGATCAAGGTCGTCGACGACAGTGACTTCTTCGAACTGCAGCCTGACTACGCCAAGAACATCATCATCGGTTTCGGCC